>NC_017857.3:1800000-2100000 GCF_000260985.4 Methylophaga nitratireducenticrescens | reverse complement strand
TTATGGATGGGCTGGATGGTCGCATTGCTCGTTTAACCAATACCCAAAGCGCTTTTGGAGCAGAGTATGACAGCCTTGCTGATATGGTTGCCTTTGGGCTGGCTCCTGCTTTGGTCATGTTCGAGTGGGCTTTGAATGGCTTAGGTAAGTTTGGTTGGATGGTGGCATTTATTTACGCTGCTTGTGGTGCTTTACGACTGGCACGCTTTAATACTCAGGTGGGAATTGCCGATAAACGCTATTTTCAAGGACTGCCAAGTCCTGCCGCCGCAGCCTGTATCGCTGGCTGGGTCTGGGTAGGACATAACAATCAACTGGATCCCTCATTATTATCATTTGTAGGTGTGCCACTGACGTTTGCTACAGCTATCCTTATGGTTAGCACGGTGCGCTACCACAGTTTTAAAGAGCTGGATTTGCGTGGCAAAGTACCCTTTATGGTAATGCTGGGCTTGGTTTTGGTTTTTGCACTTATTGCAACAGATCCGCCAATTGTTCTTTTCACCGCATTTTTACTCTATGCGATTTCCGGACCGGTTTTTACACTGATTCAATTGCGTAAGCATCGTAACGAACGCGCACAATCAAAATAAAACGAACGGAAGGATGGCAAGACGAACCATTTTTCACATCAGTGCGAGAAATGGATGTTTATGAGGGAAATAATCTTGCAATTCTTTCTGCAACCCTCATTTAACCTCATTATAATGACCATAAAAAATGTGCTCAGCGATGAGCAGAATGTTCGGAGCGAACGAAATGAAAGACCAGTTAATAATATTTGATACCACATTGCGTGATGGGGAGCAGAGTCCTGGCGCATCGATGACCAAAGATGAAAAGGTGCGGATTGCCAAATCTCTGGAGCGTATGCGTGTCGATATTATTGAGGCTGGTTTTCCGATTGCCAGTATTGGTGATTTTGAAGCGGTACAAGCTGTTGCTAAAGCGGTGAAGGACAGCCGTATCTGTGGTTTGGCTCGTGCCCTGGACAAAGATATTGATCGGGCCGGTGAAGCGCTTAAACCAGCCAATGCCTCTCGTATCCATACTTTTATTGCCACCTCACCAATCCATATGCAGATGAAATTGCGAATGCAACCGGATGAAGTGATTGAAAATGCTGTGAAGGCTGTGAAACGGGCACACCAATATACTGATGATGTTGAGTTTTCGCCTGAGGATGCGGGGCGTAGTGATTTGGATTTTCTCTGCCGGGTGCTGGAAGCGGTTATTGATGCTGGAGCCAGAACATTAAATATTCCTGATACGGTTGGCTATAACCTGCCGCATCAGTTTGGCGAGTTAATCAAAAACCTGCGTGAACGTATTCCAAACTCGGATAAAGCTATTTTCTCGGTGCATTGTCATAACGATTTGGGTCTGGCGGTAGCTAATTCGCTCTCAGCCGTTATGAATGGTGCCCGACAAGTTGAATGTACCATTAATGGACTGGGCGAAAGAGCCGGCAATGCTTCTTTAGAAGAGGTGGTGATGGCCGTGCGAACACGTCAGGATATGTTTGATTGTGATACCCGCCTGGATACCACACAAATATTGGCTGCTTCACGTCTGGTTTCAGGTGTCACCGGTTTTATAGTGCAACCGAACAAAGCAATTGTCGGTGCCAATGCCTTTGCCCATGAATCTGGTATTCATCAGGATGGTGTACTGAAAAATCGCGAAACGTATGAAATCATGCGTGCTGAAGATGTGGGCTGGAACACAAATCGTATGGTTCTTGGCAAACATTCCGGACGCAACGCCTTTCGTTCACGATTAAAAGAGTTGGGAATTGAACTGGAGTCCGAAGAGGATTTAAACACAGCATTTATGCGCTTTAAAGAATTGGCAGATAAAAAACACGAAGTATTTGATGAAGATATTCAAGCACTTGTCAGTGATACTTTAACGGAAGATAACGAGCGGATTCGCCTGATTTCAATGCGGGTCTGCAGTGAAACAGGAGAGATTCCGGTGGCCAATGTCACCCTTGCGGTTGACGATAGCGAAGTTAAAACTGAGATGAAGGGCAGTGGCCCAGTTGATGCCGCTTTTAAAGCGATTGAATCAATGGTGCAGAGTCATACCGAGCTACAATTATATTCAGTAAGCAATATCACTAGTGGCACTGATTCTCAGGGAGAAGTCAGCGTCCGGCTGGAAAAAGGTGGCCGTATTGTCAGTGGCCAGGGTACTGACACTGATATCGTTATCGCTTCCGCCAAAGCTTACATTAATGCCCTCAATAAAATGTTATTACCCTCTGATCGGGCACATCCGCAAGTCTGATGCGTTTATCTGCTGAACAATATTTTGCACTTGAACAGATGGGTATTCCTGTCTGGGTGCAACGACAAGATGATGTTGTTAAATCTGATTTAACCACTTTGGAAAGTGAAGTTGTTAATCATATTGACTATACAAATTCGTGGCTAGTTGTTACTGAAAAAGCGCTAACCGCCGTGGAAAATCGTCTGCTACGAGCCCTTTTTGGTAGTATTGGTATCAGTCTGGACGATGTGACAGTGATGGATAAGCAGCATTTAAACGTTTTAAAGATGTTTTCGGCTGATAAAACCGTAGCATTGGTATTAGGTTCAGAATTGGTAGCGAAACTGAACGTAAAGCCCCATGAAACATTATCCTGCCAGCAACTCGAAAATAATTTGCAAACGTTGGTTGGTCCAAGTCTGCGAACATTGCTGGAGCAACCACTGCTGAAGTTCGAGATGTGGCAAACCATCCAGCAACTTCGGAACTTAAGAGCTTACCTGAGTGACTGAATTAGCAATTAGTCAAATGCAACCGGCGGATATAGAAAAAGTTTGGCAGATTGAAAAACAGTCAAACCGTTTTCCCTGGTCCAAAGGTAATTTTGAAGACTGTCTGAAAAGCGGTTATCGAACTTTTCTCTACGCAAAAGATAATGAAATAATTGGCTACAGCGTTGTACAATCTGTTCTGGACGAAGTTCATTTACTGAATATTTGCGTCAACCCCGGTCATCAGGGTAAAGGCTTTGGTAGACAGATTCTGAATCATGTCATTGAGACTGCACTTGAACAATCTGCTGCAATTATCGTATTAGAAGTTCGAGCAAGTAACATCAGGGCTCAACAGCTTTATTTATCAACCGGTTTTAATGAAATGTCAGTGCGTCGAGGTTATTATCCTGCTGAACAGGGCAGGGAAGATGGCGTGTTGATGGGACTGGAACTTGGCATGTTCGCGCAGCTTGGTCAAAACTTGCTATAAGACATGCCCTCACTTAGACTAACGGGTTTACGTTGGTTATTTTCAATCAAGGAGATTTTTTATGGCTTTTGAATTGCCACCACTTCCTTATGCAAAAGATGCTTTGGAACCACACATCTCTGCAGAGACTCTTGAATACCATTACGGTAAACATCACCAAACATATGTAAACAACCTGAACAATCTGGTTCCTGGAACCGAATTTGAAGGTCAACCGCTGGAAACCATTATCACTAAATCCAGTGGTGGTGTTTTCAATAATGCTGCACAGGTTTGGAATCACACTTTCTACTGGAACTGCCTGACACCGAATGGCAAAGATGCTGTTTCTGGTGATCTGGCCGCTGCAATTGATGCCAAGTTTGGTTCATTTGCAGAATTCAAAGATCAATTTACCAAGTCGGCTACCACTAATTTCGGTTCAGGCTGGACCTGGCTGGTAAAAAATGCTGATGGCAGCATTGAGATTGTGAATACCAGCAATGCTGGTTGCCCGCTTACAGCAGGCCAGACACCATTATTGACCTGTGATGTTTGGGAACATGCCTACTACATTGATTACCGAAATGCCCGTCCTAAATATCTGGAATCATTCTGGACACTGGTAAATTGGGATTTTGTTGCGGCTAATTTCGCAGCATAAACGTTAAGATTAGTCAGTAGTCTTATGACTGCTGACTAATTCGTTATATAATTTATGGTTTTTGGAATATGGCAGTTTTCTTTTGAAACTGCCATTTTTCGTTTCATTCCAGCAGAAATAACTGCTGAGCAGTCGCCTTGAAAAACAGGCAGGGAGTTTAATACCATGACCGAATCTGTCATGCCTACTTATAGACGTTTAGATATTACATTTGCAAAAGGCGAAGGAGCCTGGCTGACGGATACCCGTGGCGAGCGATATCTTGATGCATTAAGTGGAATTGCGGTTTGTAATCTTGGTCATTGTCACCCTGCCGTAACGCGAGCTATTTCTGAGCAGGCTGCAACACTGGTACACACCTCCAATGTTTATCACATTGAAAAACAACAGTTATTGGCGGATAAGCTGACGCAACTTTCAGGGATGGATCAGGCTTTTTTCTGTAATTCCGGCGCCGAGGCCAATGAGGCAGCGATCAAGATTGCACGCAAGTATGGACATAATAAAGGTATTGATAAGCCAGTTATTATTGTCATGGACGGCAGCTTTCATGGTAGGACTATGGCAACATTGACCGCAACAGGTAACACGAAGGTTCAAGTTGGTTTTGAACCCCTGGTGTCTGGATTTGTGCGGGTTCCATACAATGATATTGATGCTGTGCGTATGGCGGCCAGTCACTGGCCGGAAGCGGTTGCTGTTTTAGTTGAACCCGTTCAGGGTGAGGGAGGTATAAAAATCCCTGACAGTGAATATCTCTCTGCAATCCGGGATTTATGTACACAACGCAAATTACTGATGATGCTTGATGAAGTTCAGACGGGTATCGGGCGGACCGGCAAATGGTTTGCTTTTCAACATAAACCAGGTTTATTGCCAGATGTAATGACGCTGGCGAAAGGTCTGGGCAATGGAATGCCGATTGGCGCATGTCTGGTTGCTGGTTTGGGGAAAGACGTGTTACAAGCTGGAAATCACGCTTCAACCTTTGGCGGCAATCCTTTATCCTGCAGCGCTGCCTTAGCGGTATTAAACACTATTGAAAAAGAGCAGTTACTGGATTATGTCACCAGGCTTGGTGAGAAGATGTACCAGAATTTCAAACAACAACTGGGTAAGACTGAAGGCGTTAAACAGATTCGTCATTTAGGATTCATGTTTGGCATCGAATTGACCACATCATGTACAGAGCTGGTTAAAGCCGCTTTGCAGGAGAATATTCTGATTAATGTGACTTCCGAAAAAGTTATTCGTTTGTTGCCACCACTGATTATTAATTCAGATGAATCTGAACTGATTGTTAACAAGGTTAGTCAATTGGTCAAAACCTTTTTGGCGACACGATCTGTAGAGAGCGTAGCGTGATATGAGGCATTTTCTAACGCTCAAAGATTTATCACCAGCAGAGCTCACCCAACTGATTAATCGAGCTTCTGAACTGAAAAAAATGCATAAGGCAGGTAAAAGTTATCAGCCTTTGAAAAACAAAGTACTGGCGATGATTTTTGAAAAATCCTCCACCCGTACCCGTGTATCGTTTGAATCAGCGATGGTGCAGTTTGGGGGGGGAGCAATTTTTTTGTCTCCGGATGATACTCAGCTGGGTAGAGGCGAGCCGATTGAAGACTCCGCCAGAGTTATTTCCAGCATGGTTGATGCCGTAATGATCAGAACCTTCGAGCATAGCAAAATTGAAATCTTCGCTAAATATTCAGCAGTTCCGGTGATTAATGCATTGACCGATGATTACCATCCCTGCCAATTACTGGCTGATATGCAAACTTATCAGGAACATCGTGGTGATATTCGCGGCAAAACGGTCGTGTGGATTGGTGATGGCAATAATATGTGCCACTCCTATATCAATGCTGCGCAGCAGTTTGGTTTTAATTTAAATATTGCCACCCCTGAAGGCTATGAGCCAAAAACAGAGGTTATCAATGCAGTAGATGCACAGATTCGGCTGTTTAATGACCCTATACAGGCTGCTGAGCATGCTGATTTAGTGGTAACGGATGTCTGGGCCAGCATGGGCCAGGAAGAGGAACAGCGAAAACGTGAAGCCGCATTTGCTTCGTTTCAGGTGGATAAAAAGGTCATGCAACAAGCCGCAACAGATGCATTATTTATGCATTGTCTGCCAGCACATCGCGGTGAAGAAGTGACGGCAGATGTAATTGACGGTCATCAAAGTGTCGTTTGGGATGAAGCTGAAAATCGACTACATGCGCAAAAAGCCTTACTGGAGTTTCTTTGCGCCTGAAATGCCGAGTTGCTTGGCCAACGCGGTTAAGCGCTCGACCGTTCCAATATCAGACCACTGACCCTGATAATGTTGCCCGCTCGCTTTTCGCTGCTTCATAGCCTCAACAAAAAAAGGCTTTAAGGCCAGTTTGGTAACTGGATGCTCTGCAAACATTTCTGGTCGATAAATTGCAATACCACTGAAGGTCAGTTTGGGTTCACCATCAAGTGATAGCAAACCATCGCTATCAAGATAAAAATCCCCAGCAGGATTATGCGCAGGATTATTCACCATAACCAGGTGACATAGTTGCTCTTTAGCTAAATCCATCTTGGCGAGTTCATCAAACGGAAAATCTGTCCAGATATCACCATTTACCACCAGAAAAGGTTCATTGCCTAACAGTGGTAATGCCTGAATTATTCCACCAGCGGTTTCCAGCCCGCCAGCGACTTCTGCAGAATATTCAAAATGGGCATGGTAGCGTTCACCGCTGCCCAATATTGGCTCAAATTGCTCACCAAGATGAGCATGATTAATCACAATATTATCAAACCCAGCAGCGACCAGCTTATCAATCAGATATTCAATCAAGCGTTTTGGACCAGCATGCAGCAAAGGTTTGGGTGTGTGATCGGTGAGTGGTCTAAGCCGTTCACCGCGACCTGCTGCGAGAATCATTACTTTCATTTTATACCCGCAATTTTGGGTTGTTCAATAAGATATTGATAGAATTTCTGTAGCTCTGGATAGCGCTCACAAACTTGATAAACATAAGTTAAAGTCAATGCTAAATCATTCATATAATTAGGTTTATTGTCGCGATAATTCAGGCGGCAGAAGATCCCGAGTATTTTAAGATGGCGTTGTAAGCCCATTAAATCAAACCAGCGAGGAAATTTTTCTGCTTGCTCTAATGTTAACAATCCATACTGTTGTGCCTGCTCAATATAATATCCAACCCACTGCTGTTGTTCAGCCGGAGACCATTGGATATACACATCACGCAACAATGAAACCAAGTCATAACTAATGGCGCCAATTACGGCATCCTGAAAATCAATTATCCCCGGTTTTTGTCCCTGCAGGTACATCAGATTTCGTGAATGAAAATCCCGATGCACAATAACCTGAGGTTGCTCCAAAGCGTTTTGCGTCAAAAATTCGAATGTTGCAGTTAACCATTCGGGTGGATGTAATTCCAAATGGCGCTGCAAAAACCAGTCATCAAACAGTAGCATTTCACGTTGTAATAATGCGGCATCATATTGAGGCAATGGCTGGTTTTCGCAGGGAATCTGCTGCAGGGTTAGCAGACTGTCAATGGCTTTTTTATAAAGCTCATCAGCGGTTTCAATGGATAGCTGTGAAAGGTAAGGGGTATTACCCAGATCGCTCAGTATTAGAAACCCCTGCTGTAGATCCTGTTGATAGATATGCGGAACATTCAACCCGAATTGCTCTAATACGGTTGCGACCTTGATAAATGACTGGTTATCTTCATGCTCGGGTGGTGAATCCATAACGATAAAACTGTCATCCATTTGCTGTAATCGAAAATAACGTCGAAAGCTGGCATCACTGGAGGCAGGTGTTAACGAATGGTTTTTATCGGTCACAAAGCCTTGCAACCATTGTTGCAACTGTTGAAAGCGTATATCTTGTTTATTGTTCATCTGGGATGTGGTTATAAGTTTGAGAAATCAGGCTCACAAGTGGTCACTGAATTTAAAGTGATGGCAGATTGTAGCGTACTCGCATTGAATGGGATAATTTGCCCAAGAAGCGCAGTCTCAGCATGGCAACAAAAAAACTATAAATATCTGGAGAGGATGTAATGATTAAGCACTATTTGGTAGCGGGCTCACTGGCATTATTCAGTACTTTGGCAACGGCAGAACAGTCAATGCTGACACCTTGGGATATGCCCCAGAATGCGATTCATCAAATGACAAATAATATTACTGCTTATAACAAATGCATGATGGAATCGCGCTTAAATGCAAATAAAACCAGTAAGGCTGCAACACAAAATGCTGATGATATTCTCCACTCGTGCGACCCTAAACTTGATGAACTAAAAGAATTGTTAACCGCTAATGATGTTAATCCGGGGCTTGTCGAGGGCATGGCCAGATCTTTACGTTCAAAAGCTGCACGGAAATTGATGGGGCAGGCAATGAACAATATGGCGGCACAGGCTGCTGCATTGGAAAACGTTGAAAAAAGTAATCAATAACTGGCTCTAAGTGGACTGCTGACCAACACATCAATATTTTCGTTGGCCAGCAGCTCTATCAATCGAATCAAAGGCAAACCAACCAAACTATTAGGATCCCGGCCGCGTAATTCCTTAAACAGACTGATTCCAAATCCTTCCGATTTAAAACTTCCAGCGCATTGATAGGGCTGTTCAGTTGTTAGATAAAACTCAATCTGCTCAGCTGAAAGTGTTCTGAAAACCACTTCAAAATAGTCGACGTCGGATTGCATATTACCTGTGGCAGCATTAAACAAAGCCAGTCCGGTCATAAACGTAACGGTATTACCTGAGGCTGCAGAAAGCTGTTCAATCGCTTTGAGATGATTTCCTGGTTTACCCATTACTTGACCATTCAATACGGCGACTTGATCAGAGCCAATAATAAGGCTGTCTGGATACTGTTCAGCAATTTTACGGGCTTTGCTTTCTGCCAGTCGTCTTACCAGCTGGTCTGGCGTTTCATTGGGTTTTGGGCTTTCATCAATATCCGGTGAAGCCGTCAGAAAGTTCAAATGTAATTTAGCAAGCAGTTCAGCACGAAAAGGGGAGCTGGAACCTAAAATTAATGTTTGCATGCGCTGTGGTTAACCTAGGTAATAACAGTTGGAGCATTGCGACCAGTAAGCGATTTGATTTTGGCAAGACTATCAGCAATCTCAATCAAATCTTTCAGTCGTGTTTGGGTGTCCTCGAACAAATTATCTGGATTATCCTCAATAGCTTCGATATACACCCTTAGCGTTGCCCCTTGGGTGCCGGTGCCGGAGAGTCTGAAAATAATACGGCAACCATCAGTAAAGCCAATGCGAATACCCTGGTTTTCAGCAATGCTTTTGTCGACTGGATCGTGATAACTGAAATTATCCGCATAATCGACGATATGACCATTCAGCGACTGACCCGCTAAGTCAGGTATTTGCTGTTGTAAACCTTCCATCAACTGATTGGCTATCTCGATTGGAATTTCTTCATAATCATGGCGCGTGTAATAATTTCGACCATACTTCTGCCAATGCTGACGCACAATTTCACTGACGGATTGCTGTCTGATTGCCAGAATATTCAGCCAGAATAAAACTGCCCATAAACCATCCTTTTCACGGATATGATTAGAGCCGGTGCCAAAGCTTTCTTCGCCGCAAATAGTTACCATATCAGCATCAAGAAGGTTACCAAAAAACTTCCAGCCCGTCGGTGTTTCATGCATGGGGATATTTAAAGCCTGAGCGACACGATCAGCGGCCTGACTGGTGGGCATGGAACGGGCGATGCCTTTAAGTCCTTTTTGATAAGCCGGAATTAATTCTGCATTCGCTGCCAGAATAGCCAGACTGTCGGAAGGGGTGACAAATATACCGTGACCCAGAATCATATTGCGATCGCCATCGCCATCTGAAGCCGCACCAAAATCCGGGCCAATATCTGCAAACAGTTCCTCCACCAATTCTGCGGCGTAGGTTAGATTGGGGTCGGGATGTCCGCCGGCAAAATCGGCTTGTGGAACACCATTAATGACCGTACCAGCTTCTGCACCCAGACGTTTTTCAAGGATTTCTTTTGCATAAGGGCCCGTAATGGCATGCATGGCATCAAAACGCATTTGGAAACGACCATTGCATAGCAGGGCTCTGATCGCCGGGAAATCAAAAATATCAGACATCAATTCAGCATAATCAGCAACCGGATCAATAATATCGATCTGCATATCCTGTAAAAATTGTGTACCTATTTCTGTCAACGAAATATCTGCACATTCCAATATCTGGTAGGAAGAAATATGTTGGCTGTTTTGATAGATAGCTTCAGTAATACTCTCGGGAGCCGGTCCACCATTACGGATATTGAACTTGATACCAAAATCACCCTCCTGACCAGCAGGGTTGTGGCTGGCAGAGAGTATCACGCCACCAAATGCCTGGTATTTGCGAATGACACAGGATGCCGCTGGCGTTGACAGCAGACCATGCTGGCCGATAATCAGTCGTTTAAAACCATTGACTGCTGCCATTTTGACAATCGTCTGGATGGCTGTTTGGTTATAAAATCGTCCATCACCGCCAATAACCAATGTTTGTTCCTGAGTGTCGCCAACAGAGTCAAACATGGCCTGTACAAAGTTTTCCAGATAATGTTTTTGCTGAAAAACCCGAACTCGCTTACGCAGTCCGGAGGTGCCAGGACGTTGATCATTAAACGGCTGACTAGTGATGGTGGTCGACATGATTTTTCCCGAAAAGTGAGGATATTAATGGTTAACTAATACAATACAATTTTGCTTTCCACTGTGGTGATGTCTCACTATACTGAGAACATGTTACGGCCTCAACACTTCAGTAATGCGGTATTAATGCGAATTGCAAGTTATGCATCGGTTATTATTGCATTAGTACTTATTTTTGCTAAATTAACTGCTTGGTATCATTCTGATTCCATCAGTATTCTGGCTAGCCTTATCGATTCAAGTCTGGACTTGCTCGCCTCGTTGGTGAATTTACTTGCCATACGCCATGCACTGCAACCAGCCGATAAAGAGCATCGTTTTGGTCATGGCAAAGCTGAACCTCTGGCTGCATTAGGGCAATCAATGTTTATTGCTGGTTCAGCTATTATGCTGTTGTTTCAGGCAAGCGATCGACTGATAAATCCTCAACCATTAAGTAGTGGTATTGAATTGGGAATAGCCGTAATGCTGTTTTCAATGTTCGCAACTATTGGACTGTTAGTTTTGCAACGCTATGTAATCATAAAAACCAACTCGGCTGCTATCCGTGCCGATTCACTGCATTATCGGTCAGATCTGTTAATCAATTTCAGTGTCATCATTGCATTGTTTTTAACTCACATCGGTTTAATTTGGCTTGATCCAATAATGGCTATTTTCATAGCGCTTTATGTTTTACTAAGTGCCTGGAAGATTTTAAGAGATGCTATTGATTTACTGATGGATCATGAAATTACTGAAAGTGAAAGACAGCTGATAATTCAGACAGCTTTAAAGCATTCCCAAGTGAAAGGGATTCATGATTTGCGCACCAGACGTTCTGGCACAACAATTTTCATACAATTGCATCTGGAGTTGGATCCTGAATTGAGTTTACAACAGGCACATGATGTTTCTGCTAAAACGAGTCAGAATATACAAGGGTTATTTGAAGAAGCAGAAGTGATTATTCATCAGGATCCTTCAAATGACCAGTCAATTCAACAAGGCCATGCCTGATCGCCGTATACTATAAATTTTCGGGAGTACTATTCGTTTGCTTGAAGAATTTTCTGTGGAGTTGACTGCAGGGGGAGGCGTATTTGCCGTATTGGTAATCTGGTTAGTCTTTCGATTGTTTTTTCGAAAAAGTTCTGCACAGGCTCAAATTGAGCAAGTGCTAACACCCTACAAACTGGATGAACTTAAAAATATCATTCTCCCTGACGGATTAGGCGGTTTACTAGAAATTGAAAGCGTTTTTTTGTTGGAGCAGGGAGTTTTGATTTTACGGGAATACCCCATCAGCGGTCATTTATATGGGGCAGATAAAATTGAACAGTGGACACAGATTGTTGACGGACGCAGCTACAAATTTACCAATCCGCTGCACCATCTTGAACATTCACGGCAGACAATTCGATCGCTGATTCCAAAAATGCCGGTATTCTGTCATGTGGTTTTTACTGCAGAGAGTAATTTTCCCAAAGGTAAGCCTGCATCCGTTTCAGTATTGACGAGTTTTGAACAGGATATGCAGAGGCTGTTTAATAGCCCGAAATTGCCAGCAGAGAGCCGAGAAAAAATGTGGAACGTGATTAAACAAAATATCTGTAACGACGTTCAATCATTGATCAGGGAGTAATAAACGTGGACACGGCGACAAAACCATTGGTAGTGGCTATTTCATCACGTGCTTTGTTTGATTTGGATGAAAGCCATCGTATCTACGAAGAGCAGGGCACAGAGGCCTATTGCCGCTTTCAGATAGAAAATGAAGATGTGCCTCTGGAACCAGGCGGTGCATTTAATCTGGTCAAAAAGTTACTTGCCTTAAACGACAATAACCCCAAAACACCGCGGGTTGAAATTATATTATTGTCACGTAACAGTGCGGATACCGGATTACGGGTTTTCAATTCAATTCAACATCATAATTTAGGCATCATCCGCGCCGTGTTTACCTCCGGCAGCAGTCCTTATCGGTACGTTGCGCCATTTAGCGCCAACCTGTTTTTGTCTACCAGCCCGGAAGATGTTCGTATGGCCCTTGAGGCAGGTATTGCCGCTGCGACTATCCTGCCATCAAATCTGGGACATAACTCTGAATCAGAACAATTACGCATCGCCTTTGATGGGGACGCAGTCATCTTTTCGGATGAATCTGAAAGAATATTTAAAGAACGCGGTCTTGAAGCCTTCACCGAAAATGAGCAGCAAACAGCCAGACAGGCGCTATCGGGTGGTCCCTTTAAAGACTTTTTAATGGCCCTGAATAAAATTCAAACTGAATATCCAGAAAACAGTTCACCGATTCGGACTGCCTTGGTCACTGCACGTTCTGCTCCGGCTCATGAACGGGTTATCCGCACCCTAAGGGAGTGGGGTATTCGTATTGATGAGGCTATTTTTCTGGGGGGAATGGAAAAAGGCCCTTTCCTTAAATCGTTTGGTGCTGATATCTTTTTTGATGATCAGGAACGACATTGCATATCTGCAAGAGATCACGTAGCAACAGGCCATGTTCCGCATGGCATTGCCAATCAGCTTATATTGAAAGATAATAACGAATGACGCCAATTCCTGTTGCCGCACAACGGTTTATCCATCAACTGACCAATAAACACATGCCGGTATTTCCAAATACCATGTTGGAGATTAACCAGATCCTCGAGCAGGAAGATAGCGCGGCGGTTGATGTTGCTCAGGTCATTCTTCGTGATGCAGCATTAACCAGTCGTCTGCTAAAAATGGCCAACAGTGTTTATTACAATCCGCAGGGCCACCATATCAATACCGTATCGCGGGCATTGATGTTGTTGGGGTTTGAACAAGTCAAAGTGCTCGCGCTGACACTGGTTTTGATTGACTCTCTAAAGGCCACCAAACGTCACGACAAAGTACTTAAAGAAATGGCTGTTTCACTACATGCCGCTGTTCAGGCACAAAATATGGCAATCCTCTGTCATTCCGAAACACCTGAGGATATCTTTATCGCTGCATTGTTATCACGTTTGGGACATTTAACTTTTTGGGCGTTTGCTGATGAAAAAACCGTAACCGCTTTTGAAAACCAGGATTGCAGTGTTACTGCCGAGAGTGACGTGTTGGGCTTTACGCTTCAGCAACTTACTCAGGGCCTGGCGGAAGCCTGGTCGTTAAATGACTTATTAATCGATAGTTTTCGGCCGAATGTGAAATCTGAACCCGTTCTAATCATTAGATATGCTGGTCAGCTGGCGATTGAAACCAGTAAAGGCTGGAAAGCCGATAAACTAACCCCATGGTTTGAGAAAGTTGTGTTGTTGACACACCAAAAACTGGAAACCTTAAAACCCTCTGTATATGACAGTGCATTGTCGGCACAAAAGTTACTTAATCTTACAGGTAGTGAACATGTGAGAGGTTTGATTTCGCTACCTCCAGAAATAAAAGCTGAAGGGGAACAGCAAGATTTTTCCAGCGATTTAGAAGCATCAGCAGATTATCCAGCACCGGATCAATCCATACAGTTACGCATTCTGCAAGACATTTCCCAAGCCATCCAGGAACATTGTGGTATCAATCTGATATTGGAAATGGTGATGGAGGGCATATATCGCGGCGCAGGAATGGATAGAGTGATTTTTGCCGTATTATCCGCAGATAAAAAGCAACTGAATTGCCGTTATGTGCTTGGTAATCAAAATGAGCAGTTTTGCGAGTTGTTTCAGATATCAATGGAGAGCAATGCTCAAACCCTTTTTAAAGACTTACTTTCAGCTGAAGATGCCGTATTGATTGACGACTCACAACCTTCGCTGTTAAAAAAATTGCACAAGGAAAGTAATCAACTAATGGCAGACAAACCGATGCTGGCTATGCCGTTAAAAAAGTCCAACAAACCGGTGGGCTTATTTCTGGCTGACAGACATGCTTCTGACCGGCGATTAAATCGACAGGATCTGATTGCTTTTCGTCAATTTTGCCAGCAGGCATCCCTGGCATTCACCTTTTTGACAATACAAGGCTAGTTTTGGTTAGTTTATCTGGCTATAATGGCCGACTTGATTTGATATGAATGCATATTAATAACGATTTGCGAGAGTGGCGGAATTGGTAGACGCGCTGGATTTAGGTTCCAGTAGGGTAACCTGTGAGAGTTCGAGTCTCTCCTCTCGTACCATTTACAATTGTCGGCGCAAAGACGCCAGCAATGCGCTTAATCCCCGTGTTTGAGGTTTAAAGAATGCAAGTAACTGTAGAAAATGTCAGCGAACTCGGTCGTAAAATGACCATCACTGTAGAAGATGCGAATATTGAACAGGCTGTTGAAAAACGCTTGGTATCTATCCGTCCAACAGTTCGGATGGCCGGCTTCCGTCCTGGTAAAGTTCCGATGAAAATGCTGGTTAAAACGCATGGACCCTCAGCACGTCGTGATGTTATTGATCAGATTGTTCAAGACAGTATGCGCGAAGCATTTACCCAGGAGAACGTCAATCCTGTAAGCCCTCCAAATATCGATAGCATGAAAGAGGAAGATTCGGCACTAATCTATACATTAAATTATGAAGTTTTTCCTGAGCTTGGCACGGTAAAACTAGACGACATTAAATTAGAACAAACAGTTGCTGAAGTAACGGATGAAGATGTTGACAAAATGCTTGAAACCTTGCGTGAACAGCGAATGACTTGGGAGCCCCTTAAGCGCGCAGCGAAAGAAGAAGACGGTGTCACCATCGATTTTGTCGGCAGCATTGATGGTGAAGAATTCCAGGGTGGTAAAGGCCAGGACGTTCTGGTTGTGATTGGTAACGGCAGTATGCTGCCAGAATTTGAACAACAACTGGTTGGCGTCAAACAAAATCAAGAATTGACTATCTCGATGACGTTTCCTGAAGATTATCGTGCAGAGCACCTGCGTGGCAAAAAAGCCGATTTTGCAGTGACAGTTAAACAAGTGGCAAAAAAGAAATTGCCAAAACTAGATAAAGAATTTGCTGAGATGTGTGGTGTAGAGGGAGGGCTGGCTGCTTTGAAAAAAGAAGTTCGTTCCAATATGGAACGTGAACTTGAAGCTGCTTTGAAAAGTGTGAACAAGCGCAAAGCAATGGATAGTGTTGCTGCGAATAATGATATTACTTTACCTGATGCTCCGGTTCAACGTGAAGCGAATTATCTGATGGAGCAGGCTAAGAATAATCTGCGAAGTCAGGGCGTTAACGTTGAGGGCCTGCCCTTTGAGCTGAGTAACTTCAAAGAAAATGCCGAAAAACGTGTCAAACTGAGCTTACTTATCGGTAAAATAATTTCCGATAACAACATTCAACCAGAAGAGAAACGAGTTCGTGAAGCAATCGAAGCTATTGCAGCCAGCTACGAAGACCCAGAAGATGTAATGAACTATTACATGACAAATCAGGATAAATTATCTGAAATCCAAATGATGGTAGTTGAAGACACGGTAGTTGAATGGATCTACGATAATGTTAAAGTTGAAGAAAAAGCATCTTCATTTTCTGAAGTGATGAATGCTGTAGCCTAAAGGCACTAGCAAGTTTTTTTACAAAGACAGCCCGTGCTCAAACTTTTGGGCACGGGCTATTTTTATTAAGCGTTAAAACAGGACCGCTATGAGCAATATTTTTTCTGAGCAACTCAATCCAGTTCAAAATGCATTGGTTCCAATCGTAGTTGAACAGACTGCGCGTGGTGAACGTTCTTACGATATCTATTCCCGTCTGCTGAAAGAACGTATTATTTTTTTAGTCGGTCAGGTTGAAGACCATATGGCAAATCTGATTGTCGCCCAGATGCTGTTCCTGGAATCTGAAAACCCGGACAAAGATATTCATCTTTATATTAATTCACCGGGTGGTGCAGTGACCGCAGGTCTGGCAATCTATGACACAATGCAGTTTATTAAACCTCAAGTCAGCACTTTGTGTATTGGTCAGGCTGCCAGCATGGGCGCATTATTGCTTACTGCAGGTGCTAAAGACAAACGTTTTGCCTTGCCAAATTCACGGATTATGGTGCACCAGCCGTTAGGCGGATTTCAGGGGCAGGCATCGGATATCGATATCCATGCAAAAGAAATTTTAAGTATTCGTGATCGGCTGAATGGAATTATGGCCCATCACACTGGTCAAGATATTAATAAAATTGAACGTGATACCGATCGTGATAATTTCATGAATGGTGAACAGGCAGCAGAATATGGTTTAATTGATTCTGTAATGAAAAGCCGACCTGAAGAAAAGTCTTAAGCAATCCCAAACGTTAGGAAAGTAGTGCGATGAGCGACGACAAAAAAAACGATGACAAATTACTATACTGTTCATTCTGCGGTAAAAGCCAGCATGAAGTTAAAAAACTGATCGCTGGACCTTCAGTATTTGTCTGTGATGAATGCGTTGAACTTTGCAATGATATTATTCGTGAAGAGCTACAAGAAAAAACCGATGAGGCAGCTGATTCCAGATTGCCATCACCTCATGAGATTGATTCAGCGCTAAACAATTATGTTATCGGTCAAGCGAAAGCTAAACGAGTATTATCGGTTGCGGTTTATAATCACTACAAACGATTACGTCATGGCACTAAAAATGATGATGTAGAGTTATCCAAAAGTAATATTTTGTTAATCGGACCGACCGGAAGTGGTAAAACGCTACTGGCTGAAACCTTGGCAAGACAGCTAAATGTGCCTTTCACAATGGCTGATGCAACGACACTGACTGAAGCGGGATATGTTGGTGAAGATGTTGAGAACATTATCCAAAAATTGCTGCAGAAATGTGATTATGATGTCGAAAAGGCTGAAACCGGTATTGTCTATATCGATGAAATCGACAAAATTTCTAAAAAGTCTGACAATCCTTCCATTACGCGTGATGTGTCAGGTGAGGGTGTTCAGCAGGCTTTATTGAAGTTGATTGAAGGCACCATTGCTTCTGTACCACCTCAAGGTGGCAGAAAACATCCTCAACAGGAGTTTTTACAGGTTGACACAAGTAAGATCCTGTTTATCTGTGGAGGTGCATTTGCCGGATTGGATAAAGTTATCCGCAATCGTACCCATAAAGGTGGGATTGGATTTTCTGCGGAGGTGAAGAGTGTTGACACCAAATCACCCTCAAGTGAAGCTTTACGGGGAGTCGAACCAGAAGATTTGATTCAGTATGGTTTGATTCCTGAATTTGTTGGTCGTTTACCTGTAGTTGCCACACTTGAAGAGCTGGATGAAGCTGCATTAGTGCAAATTTTAACTGAGCCAAAAAATGCGTTGACCAAACAATACGAAAAGTTGTTTGAACTTGAAAACTGTGAACTGGAGTTCAGGGCGGACGCTTTACGTGCCATCGCTCGCAAAGCAATGGAACGTAAAACGGGTGCACGTGGATTACGATCTATTATCGAAAATGTTCTTCTGGATACTATGTTTGATTTGCCATCATTGGATAATGTGACCAAAGTGGTTGTCGATGAAAGTGTTATCAATGGGGAAAATACACCTATTTTGATTTATGAAGATCAGCCTGCTGATCTTGCTTCAGGGGATAAATAGGTTTTACCTGCTTGATCGTTATACATTAGGCTGATAACAATGCGTCCTACTTTTAGGGTCTGTTGATCCTTCAGCTGGATTCTGTCCAATAAGCATGGAAGTGATGCAATGTAGTTGTTCAGCATATATCAGTTACAGCGTAATTTTATGAAATTAGCCCAGTCTTGCAGGCTAGCTGGCGATGATTGATCAACAAACTCTATGGTGCTTGATTTCTTCATGCCTGTCCCCATATTGTTTTCAAGTACACGATAACCGTGTCTGTTGACTGCCTAAAGAGGTCCGCATAGATGGAAAAACAAATTGAAACTGCATTAACTGATGGCAATGCACTACAAAAAGTACCGGTATTGCCACTGCGTGATGTAGTTGTATATCCACATATGGTTATTCCTTTATTTGTTGGACGTGAAAAATCCATCAAAGCATTGGAACATGCTACGGATGAAAACAAACAAATCCTGCTGGTTGCCCAAAAAGATTCTGGTGAGGACTCTCCTGCACCAGAAAATCTGTATGAAACCGGCACGCTTGCCAATATTCTGCAATTATTAAAGTTGCCCGATGGCACCGTAAAAGTATTGGTTGAGGGGACTCAGCGTGCCAAAGTGGCTTTGTATGATAATACCAATGCATTTTGCGAAGCAGAAGTAGCCAGTTTTATCGATGAACACCCTGATCAACGTGAAGCCGATGTACTGATGCGTACGTTGCTCAGTCAGTTTGAACAATACGTCAAACTCAACAAAAAAATTCCACCTGAAGTTATTGCTTCTTTATCGAGCATTGAAGATCTTGCGCGCATGGCTGATACCGTTGCGGCGCACATGACATTGAAACTTGAAGACAAGCAGCTTTTACTGGAAATGGCGGACGTAAAAGATCGCATTGAAAAATTGATGGCTTTTCTGGAATCAGAAATCGATATTCAGCAGATTGAAAAACGCATCCGTAATCGCGTCAAAAAGCAGATGGAAAAAAGTCAGCGCGAATATTACCTGAACGAACAGCTTAAAGCCGTTCAGAAAGAGCTTGGCGAATTGGATGACACTGGTAATGAAGTTGAAGAATTAGCTGAAAAAATTACCACAGCGGGCATGAGCCCTGAAGCACGTGACAAAGCCGAATCTGAGCTGAAAAAATTAAAAATGATGTCGCCGATGTCTGCTGAAGCCACAGTGGTTCGCAACTATATCGAATATCTGCTTGAAGTGCCGTGGAAAAAACGTTCACGTGTCACTCTGAATCTGGACCATGCTCAGCAAGTGCTGGATGAAGATCATTATGGTCTGGAAAAAGTTAAAGAACGCATTATTGAATATCTCGCTGTCCAGAAACGGGTAAAAAAACTGAAAGGCCCGATTCTTTGTTTGGTTGGTCCACCTGGTGTAGGTAAAACATCGATTGCTCAATCCATAGCTCGTTCGACTAATCGTAAGTTCAGTCGTATGGCGCTGGGTGGGGTACGTGATGAAGCGGAAATTCGTGGACATCGTCGTACATACATTGGTTCAATGCCGGGTAAAGTGATTCAGAATATCTCCAAAACTGGTGTGCGTAACCCATTGTTTCTTTTAGATGAAATCGACAAGATGGCACAGGATTTCCGAGGCGATCCGGCATCTGCATTGCTGGAAGTCCTTGACCCTGAGCAAAATTCGACATTTGCCGATCATTACCTGGAAGTTGAATATGATTTGTCAGATGTGATGTTTGTTTGTACAGCAAATACACTCAATATTCCGGATGCATTGCGTGACCGGATGGAAATCATTCGTCTGGCGGGTTATACCGAAGATGAAAAACTGAATATTGCATTACAGTATCTGCTTCCAAAAGCCATTAAAGACAATGGTTTAAAGGCCGGAGAAATTGAGATCACCGAAGCTGCGGTGATGGAAATCATTCGCCGTTATACACGCGAAGCGGGTGTGCGTAATCTGCAACGCGAAATCTCGAAAATCTGTCGCAAACTGGTTAAACAGATCCTTCGTGAATCACCTACCGAGACAGTGGTTGTAACAGCAGATAATCTGGAAGACTATCTTGGTGTTTATCACTATCAATATGGTGTTGCCGAGGAAGATGATCGTATTGGTCAGGTCACTGGTCTGGCCTGGACCGAAGTAGGTGGGGAGTTACTGACTATTGAGTCGGCAGTGATGCCAGGAAAAGGTAAAGCGAGTTATACCGGTAAACTGGGTGATGTGATGCAGGAATCTATCCAGGCGGCGACCACTGTTGTTCGTTCAAGAGCAGTAGAGTGGGGCATTGCTGAGGATTATCTGCAAAGTCACGATTTACATATCCACGTCCCTGAAGGTGCTACACCTAAAGATGGTCCAAGTGCAGGTATCGGTATGTGTACAGCGCTGGTATCTGCGATTACCGGAATTCCGGTTAAATCCAATGTGGCGATGACTGGTGAAATCACGTTGCGTGGTGAGGTGTTGGCAATAGGTGGTTTGAAAGAAAAATTACTTGCTGCACATCGCGGTGGTATTGATACGGTTTTAATTCCCAAAGATAACGTGAAAGACTTACGGGAAATTCCAGATAATGTAAAATCCGGTTTGGAAATTATTCCGGTACGCTGGATTAATGAAGTTCTGGAAAAAGCCTTGCAACATATGCCAACAAAAGTGTTGCCGACTCCGGATACTGCAACTGTTCTGCCGCCAGAACAGGCCAGTTTTCATGAAGTCAATACACAAAACCGGCACTAATCTGATAAAAGCGAGCAGCGGAGATTTATGATGACCCAAAAACAACAACAGCGTTTAATCGGGACGCTATTGCTTGTCTTTTTCATCGCCGTGCTCGCTTATATCGTTTTATCCAAAGTTAGTCAGACAGAGTCCGGCAGACAGGAAGTCGAAGAAGAACCTATTCAGTTTTCATCGGTAATTGAGCCTTTACAGGAAGAGGCAGGCGATGACTCCGAGTTGGAAACAGCTTCTTCTGCCCCGGAAGCTTTTGTCGATATCGATCCTGAAGTTACAGACGATACTGCTCCGCAGTTGCCTGACGCTTTTGTGTCAGAACCTGTCACACCGGAGCCTGAAAATGTAGCACCAGCTGCGGTACCTGAAGCTCCCAAACCTGCTCCCGCGCCAAAAGCTCCCGAACCTGAACCGGCAGCAGAGGCCCCAGCTCCCAAGGTAAGTCAACCCGAACCTGAAACAGAATCGACTCCTGCTCCTGCTGAAGCAAATTCGCGCTGGATTCTTCAGTTAGGCAGTTTTTCATTGGAAGCGAATGCAATCAGTCGGAAAAAGCAGTTGGAAGAGCTGGGTTATAAACCAACGATTGAGCAAACTCGTTCAGGTGGAACTGTTATTTATCGAGTGAGATTGCAACCGAATGCAGATAGATCTGCTCTGGAAAAAACCGCTGAGTCAATACGTAACCAATTGAATATAAATACCCAGGTTTTCCCCTATCAGTAATACATCACAAAGAACTCAATTAACTGTTCATTTAAAGTAAATATATTGGGTTCGTTTGTGCAATTCTGATAAAATTCTCCTTTTACGCTGCTCGACGCGGAGTCATAATGAACTGGGTAGATTATTTAATAATCGGCATTATTTTGATTTCGTCGGGCATCAGTATCGTTCGCGGTTTTATAAAAGAAGTTCTTTCGTTAATTAGTTGGATAGTAGCGATTTGGGTTGCATTCATGTTTTTTGCAAACTTCGCCAGTTTGTTAACGCCCTATATCGATACAGCTACACTACGCCTGTTTATTGCATTCTTTGTCTTATTTGTTGTCACATTAATACTCGGGGCACTGGTTAATCATTTGATTTCACAATTGGTTGAAAAAACTGGTCTCAGCGGCACGGACCGTGCTCTGGGAGTGATTTTTGGTATTCTTAGAGGTGTCGCAATCGTCACTATATTAGTGTTGGCTGCTGGAGTAACACCCATGCCATCTGACAGTTGGTGGCAAAATTCTTTATTGTTACAACACTTTGAAGATCTGGCGGTTTGGGTCAAACAGCTTTTGCCAGCTGATGTTGCCGAACACGTTAACTTCAACTAATCCTGACAGGGTCTTAATATATGTGTGGAATTATCGGAATCGTAGGTCATACAGAGGTTAATCAGGCACTCTATGACGGACTGACCGTTCAACAACACCGTGGTCAGGATGCCGCTGGTATTATGACGTGTGATCACACTGGACGGTTTTATCTTCGCAAAGATAATGGACTGGTTAAAGATGTTTTTCACACCCGTCATATGATTCGTCTGAAAGGTTCAATGGGCATAGGCCATATACGCTATCCTACCGCGGGGTGTTCCAACTCCGCTGAATCCCAACCATTTTATGTCAACTCGCCATTTGGGATTGCCCTGGCCCACAATGGTAACTTGACCAACACACAGCTGTTATCAGATCAATTGTTTAAAAGTGATCGTCGCCACCTCAATACCGGCTCTGATTCAGAAGTTTTATTAAATGTACTTGCTCACGAATTACAAACTTCCGGAAAACTAAAACCACAACCCGAAGATATTTTTAAAGCGGTTGCTGAAGTACATAAACGTTGTAAAGGTGCTTATGCCGCAGTAGCCATGATTGCTGGTGTTGGTATGCTAGCTTTCCGGGATCCCTATGGTATCCGGCCTGCCGTCATTGGTAAGCGTGATACATCGCAGGGAACAGAATATGTTGTAGCTTCAGAGAGTGTTGCAATTGATACTCTCGATTTTGATTTGATGCGTGATGTTCAGCCTGGGGAGTGTGTTTTTATTGATATGGAAGGTGGTTTTCATAGTCAGCAATGTGCAGAAAACCCTGTTAAATCACCCTGTATATTTGAATACGTTTATTTTGCCCGTCCTGATTCAATGATGGACGGTATCTCTGTTCACAAAAGCCGTATGCGCATGGGCACTAAACTGGCTGAGAAAATTAAGCGCGAATTTCCTGATCATGACATTGATGTGGTCATTCCAATTCCCGATACCAGTCGCAGTGCTGCATTACAACTTTCATATGATTTAGGTGTGGTTTACCGCGAAGGCTTTATTAAAAACAGATATATTGGCCGGACGTTTATTATGCCCGGACAACAGCAACGTAAAAAATCAGTGAGACAAAAGCTCAATGCCATAGATCTTGAGTTTCGTGATAAAAATGTGTTGCTGGTCGATGATTCAATCGTCCGTGGTACAACTTCCCAGCAAATTGTGCAAATGGCTCGAGATGCGGGCGCTAAAAAAGTTTATCTGGCTTCCGCTGCACCACCAGTTCGCTTCCCCAATGTGTATGGTATTGATATGCCTTCACCATCTGAATTTGTTGCGCATAATCGCAATGTTAAGCAAATTGCAGAAGAACTCGGTGTTGACTGGTTGATTTATCAGGATTTAAACGATTTGGTTGAAGCCATTAACAAGAAAAGTGACGTTAAACGTTTTGATACGTCCTGTTTTGATGGTGATTACATTACCGGCGATATTGATGAAACCTATTTGTATTACATTGATGCGCTGCGTAATGACATGTCCAAACAGACTGAAGAAGAAGGTAACGTTACTATTGAGCTGCATAATGACGTTTAAACTGCATAGTTATCATACTAATTTCAAATGTTTGATTCCTGCTGAAATCAGCAGGAATAAACAGCTTTTTGCTGTTTGATACCAATTCTTATATAATCCCGTCGATTATGCATCAGCAATTGCCAAAAGAGATTGATCCGTTTCGTTTTGCTCACAGCGGTTTACAGATAGCGGGGGAAATCCCGGTCAGTAAAATGTCGCGGCTGAGCGAAATGTTGCACGACAATTCAGGGACAGTGTCGGTCGATATGCAGTTTGATATTGATACAACCGGCACGCCCTATATGCGTGGACAGTTTGCTGTCACGGTCAATCTGTTATGTGAACGTTGTATGGAGCCGATGACTCATTCAATGAACATCACAACGATATTGGCACTGGTTCGGCACGAAGGGAAAATTGAAGGTCTTGCTGAGCAATACGAGCCATGGATCTTGAATGATGCAAAACAAGTTGATCCGGCACAGATAGTGGAAGATGAGTTAATACTCGCTTTACCGATTGTGCCAAAACATGATTATCCATGTTTGCCGGAAGAATTATGGCAAGCAGGAGAGGAAGAAATTGAGCCTGAAAAACCAGTCTCACCGTTTGCCGTTTTATCTTCGTTGAAATTGAAGAAATAATTTATTTGTCGTTTTGGGTTTAGGAGTTTAAGCCATGGCTGTTCAAAAGAGTAAAAAGAGTCCTTCACGTCGCGGTATGCGTCGTTCACATGATGCATTAACCGAGTCAACATTAGCAGTTGATTCGACTTCAGGTGAATTACACCGTCGTCATCATGTTACTGCTGACGGTTACTATCGTGGCCGTAAAGTCATTGCTGATAAGAGTGAATAAGGCTTAACAGAAATTGACTTTAACAATTTCGATTGACGCTATGGGCGGGGATCACGGACCTCAAGTCGTGATCCCCGCTGCTATATCAACGCTGCAAAGGCATTCTGATATAGAGCTTATTTTAGTTGGCGATGAAGCCATAATTTCAGCAGAAATAGCTAAACATCAGTTCAATGATAAACACCGGATGAAAATTCAGCATGCCTCCCAAACGGTTGGTATGGATGAACCTCCTTCTTCGGCACTTCGCGGCAAAAAAGATTCTTCCATGCGGGTAGCTATTAACCTGGTGAAAGAGGGGCAAGCAGCTGCTTGTGTCAGTGCCGGTAATACCGGTGCCTTAATGGCCACTGCGCGGTTCGTGCTGAAGACGCTGCCGGGAATTGAGCGTCCTGCAATCATTACGGCCTTACCCACCATGCGGGGTCATACCTATGTTCTCGACCTGGGGGCAAACGTGGACTCAACTGCAGAACATCTGGTGCAGTTCGCATTAATGGGGTCTGTGTTAGCTGAGTTGATTGATGGCAAGCCGAATCCAACTGTTGGCCTGCTGAATGTTGGCGCAGAGGAAATCAAAGGTAATGAACGGGTCAAAGAGGCTGCTCGATTATTAACCAAAACAGATCTGAATTATTACGGCTATGTCGAAGGTGATGGGCTTTATCATGGCGAGGTCGATGTACTGGTCTGTGATGGCTTTGTGGGGAATGTTGCACTGAAAGCCAGTGAAGGTGTTGCACATATGATCCGGCATTATCTGCGGCAGGGATTCAATCGTAACTGGCTAACTAAAATTGCCGGATTAATTGCCTATCCTGTTTTGAAAAGCTTTAGTAAAGAGCTTGATCCTCGTGCATTTAATGGCGCGAACCTGATTGGATTACAAGGTATTGTGATAAAAAGTCATGGTGGCGCAGACGCATTTGCTTTCGCCAATGCTATTAATATCGCCATTTTAGAAGCCCGAAAAGACGTTCCAAAGAATATTACTAAACATCTTGAAACTCTTTTAGAGGAACAGATGTTGTGATTTATTCCAGAATTGCCGGAACGGGCAGCTATTTGCCGGAAAAATTTCTGACCAATATTGACCTCGAGTCAATGGTTGAAACCAGTGACGAATGGATTACCGATCGCACTGGAATTAAAAAACGCCATATTGCCGGTGAAAACGAAACGACAACAGATTTAGCTTATTTTGCCGCTAAAAATGCGATTTCTGCTGCCGGTATAAAGCCTCGTGATATAGACATGATCATTGTTGCGACAACCACGCCAACACTGATTTTTCCCAGTACAGCAGCATTGGTCCAGCAAAAGCTGGGAATTCATGGCTGTCCGGCATTTGATATCCAGGCCGTTTGTACAGGATTTGTTTACGCACTGACTGTTGCGGACAAATTTATTAAGTCTGGCAGTGCCAAAAATGTTTTGGTTATAGGTGCAGAAACGTTATCCCGTATTGTCGACTGGACTGATCGCAATACCTGTGTCTTATTTGGCGATGGCGCCGGTGCGGTCGTGTTACAGGCATCTGCCGAACCCGGCATTATGTCGACCCATATTTATTGTGACGGTAGTTTCAATGAACTGTTACATGTCCCAACAGGTCCCGGAAGCGCTATTACTGAAGATCCTGCCTATATTGAAATGCAGGGTAATGACGTTTTCAAAATCGCTGTAAAAACTCTGAGTAAAATTGTCGACGAAACACTGACGGCTAACCAGTTAAATAAACATGATATTGACTGGCTGATACCACATCAGGCGAATATTCGTATTATCGCTGCGACAGCCAAAAAGTTGAGCATGTCGATGGATAGAGTTGTTGTCACGGTTCAGGACCATGGTAATACCTCTGCGGCATCTATTCCGCTGGCACTGGATGTTGCCGTGCGTGATGGTCGTATCAATCGTGGAGAAACATTATTGTTTGAAGCGTTTGGTGGTGGTTTTACCTGGGGCTCAGCGCTCATCAAATTTTAATCTGAGGTATTTTTACCAATGCATTCAGCTTTTGTCTTTCCCGGCCAGGGTTCACAATCTGTTTCCATGTTAGCCGAGTTATCTGAATCCTTTCCGCAAGTGCAGCAGACATTTGCAGAAGCCAGTGAAGCGCTTGGCTATGATTTATGGGCACTTGTGCAAAATGGGCCTGAAGCCGAACTTAATCAAACCGATAAAACTCAACCAGCCATGCTGGCCGCAGGCATTGCTGTCTGGCGTTGCTGGGAATCCGTTAGTGACGATAAGCCAGCGTATCTGGCCGGCCATAGCCTGGGTGAATATACGGCACTGGTTGCGGCTGGCGCTTTGGATTTTAAAACAGCTATCAAACTGGTGGAAAAACGTGGCCAGTTCATGCAGCAGGCCGTTCCTGCGGGTGAAGGTGCTATGGCGGCCATCCTTGGTCTTGATGATGACACTGTAAAAGCTGTCTGTCAGCAGGCGAGTGATGCCGGAATCGTTGAAGCAGTAAATTTTAATTCGCCTGGTCAGGTGGTTATTGCCGGCAGCAAATCAGCAGTTGATAAAGCCGTCACAATTGCCACGGAGAAAGGTGCCAAACGTGCCTTGTTATTGCCGGTTAGTGTACCTTCGCATTGCGCTCTGATGCGGCCAGCTGCCGAGAAGTTATCAGCAGAGCTGGAATCTGTCTCTATTCAAACACCGCTCATTCCAGTGATCCATAATACCAGTGTCACTGCTACATCCGATTCAGACCAAATTCGCCAATTACTGGCACAACAGTTATACAATCCTGTGCGTTGGGTAGAAACCGTCGAGTGGTTTGCTGCCCAGGGCGTTGAGATTCTGGTTGAATGCGGACCGGGTAAAGTTCTGGCCGGTTTAACCAAACGTATTGATAAATCTTTGCAGGCCTTACCCGTATTTGATTCGGCCACATTGCAAAAAACTCAAGAAGTATTAGGAGAACCATCATGAGCCTACAAGGTAAAGTTGCTTTGGTAACCGGGGCAACTCGCGGTATCGGCCGTGCTATTGCATTAAGTCTCGGTGAACAGGGTGCGACCGTGATTGGCACAGCCACCTCAGAAAAGGGTGCTGCTACCATCAGTGAATACCTGCAGGCAGCCGGTATTCAGGGAAAAGGTCTGGTATTGAACGTGACACAGGAAAATGCCATTGATGAAACTGTTACGGCGATCGAAGCCGAATTCGCCGCGCCGGATATTCTGGTCAACAATGCTGGTATCACCCGTGACAATCTGCTGATGCGGATGAAGGATGAAGAATGGGACGATATTATCGACACCAATCTCACGCCAATCTTCAAATTAAGCAAACGTTGTGTGCGTGCTATGACCAAAGCCCGTTGGGGTCGCATTATCAATATCACATCAGTTGTTGGTGTAATGGGTAATGCAGGTCAAACCAATTATGCTGCTGCTAAAGCCGGTGTGATTGGTTTCAGCAAGTCATTGGCCCGTGAAGTTGGTGCTCGTGGCATTACGGTAAACAGTGTTGCGCCCGGCTTTATTGATACAGATATGACCAGTGGGCTACCTGAAGCACATAAAACTGCACTACTGGAACAAGTTCCGGTTAAACGCCTCGGTGAAGCAGAAGAAATCGCCGCTGCTGTCAGCTTTTTGGCCAGTCCTTTAGCCGGATATATTACAGGCGAAACGCTGCACGTAAATGGCGGCATGTATATGAATTAAGGGCTGAATCTAACAGGACTCAGGCTTTTTATTGTGGAGATATTTTTAGGACAAGGCTTCCAGCTTGTCTCCACAGTGCTCGCACTATAAAATGCCAGCACGTTGTTTGTACTTAACCACCAAAGGAAACAGATGTTATGAGTGATATTGAAGCTCGTGTGAAAGAAATTGTTGTTGAACAATTAGGTGTAAATGCCGATGAAGTAACTGCAGATGCTTCATTTATTGATGATCTGGGTGCTGACTCGCTGGACACTGTTGAGCTGGTTATGGCACTGGAAGAAGCATTTGAATGTGAAATTCCTGACGAAGAAGCGGAAAAGATCACCACCGTTAAAGAAGCCGTCGCTTATATTAATTCTGTTCAGTCTTAATATTACAGATTGCTTCAGATGTAGCCGTCTAGCGTGCAGGTCATGCTAGACGGCTATGTCGTATCTATAGAGAAGATTTGCATGAGGAAAACTGATGTCTAAAAGACGCATTGTGGTTACCGGGCTGGGCGCGGTAACACCGGTCGGTTTATCGGTAGCAGAAAGCTGGGAAAATATCCTGGCTGGCAAAAGTGGTGTGGCGCCGATTACATCTTTTGATGTAACTGATTTCCCGGTTCGTTTTGGTGCTAGCGTCAAAGACTTTGATGTTGAGACAGTTATTTCTCGTAAAGACGCTAAAAAAATGGATACTTTCATCCATTACGGTATTGCGGCAGCAGTTGAAGCCATTAAGGATTCCGGCTTGGAAGTGACCGATGCCAATGCTGAACGGATTGGTGTGGCTATTGGTTCCGGAATTGGTGGATTACCTGGTATCGAAGCTGGCTATGACAGCTTTTTAAACGGTGGACCACGTAAAATTTCGCCATTTTTTGTGCCCAGTAATATCATTAACATGATATCCGGTAATTTATCGATTATGTTTGGTATGAAAGGTCCGAATACCGCCATTGTCACGGCTTGTTCTACCGGAACACACTGTATTTCGGCTGCTGGACGCATGATTCAATATGGTGATGCCGATGTGATGATCGCCGGCGGCGCCGAGATGGCTACCTCCAAAACTGGGTTAGGTGGATTTGCTGCGGCACGCGCTCTGTCGACCCGTAATGATGATCCACTTGCTGCAAGTCGTCCGTGGGATAAAGATCGTGATGGTTTTGTGTTGGGAGATGGTGCCGGTGTCATTGTCCTGGAAGAATATGAACACGCAAAAAAACGTGGCGCTTCCATTTACGCGGAATTGATTGGTTCTGGTATGAGCAGTGATGCTTATCATATGACCATGCCATCACAAGGTGGTGAGGGTGCGGCACGCTGTATGGTTAATGCGATGAATGATGCTGGTATTAATGCAGAAGATATTCATTATATTAATGCGCACGGTACTTCGACACCCGCAGGCGATGTCGCAGAAACGCAGGCGATTAAAACGGCTCTGGGCAACGCCGCACAAAAAGTTGCTGTCAGTTCAACCAAATCAATGATCGGGCACTTGTTAGGTGCTGCAGGTGGGGTTGAAGCAGTATTCAGTATTCTGGCAATTCGTGATCAGGTTGCACCACCTACCATCAATCTGGATAACCCGGATGAAGCTTGTGATCTTGATTATGTTCCACATACGGCTCGACAAATACCTATCGATATTTCCATGTCGAATTCATTTGGCTTTGGCGGCACCAACGGTACTGTTATTTTCAAAAAACTCGATTAGTCGGTGACAGATGATTCTGATTAACGGCCACCCCGAAAACAGAATCGAAATTACTGATCGTGGTTTGCAATATGGCGATGGTTTATTTGAAACCATCGCCTATCGTAATGGGCAACTTGAATATTTCGCCCAACATCTCTCCAGATTGGTTGAAGGCTGTCAACGGCTGAAAATTGCCTTTCCTGTTGCGCAACAGCAATCTCTCACGAAAGAAGTCAACGCTGTTTGTCGCCAATTGAATAATGATGCGGTTATTAAAATCATGGTTACCCGTGGTTCCGGAGGGCGAGGGTATCGCTATCAAACTGATATGCAAACCAGCCGAATTATCAGCACGCATTCTATGCCAATATATCCCGACTCCCATCAATCCGGCATTACCGTACGCCTCTGCCAACAGCGTTTGGCGATCAACCCCACATTGGCTGGAATCAAACATCTTAATCGTCTGGAACAAGTGCTTGCCCGTAATGAATGGCAGGACGACAGTATTGTAGAAGGTTTGATGCTTGATTATCAGGATCAATTGATAGAGGGAACAATGTCGAATGTGTTTCTGGTGCAAAATAACCAATTATCCACAGCTGAGCTTTCAGGTTCAGGAATCGCTGGTATTATGCGTCAACAACTGATTAAAATTGCTGACAGACTGTCAATTCCCCTGCATATCACATCGCTGACCATTGATGATCTCAAGTCAGCGGATGAAGTGTTTGTCTGCAACAGTTTAATTGGCATATGGCCAGTAACTCGTATTACTGATCTTGATATGCATTACAGCCATGGCCCACTTACTCAAACGTTGCAGCGGGCTTTAACTTCACAGAACAGAAACGCATGAAAATACCTTTAACTATCAAATTGCTTTTTTTAGTCGTACTTGCCGCGATCATCGCGTTAGTTGTCTGGAACGAATATCAGCGATTTCTGCATCAGCCGGTTAATTTAATAGAAGATGACACGATATTTACCATTTATCCTGGTGATAACATCAGTAAAGTCAGCCAGCGTTTATACGAAAGTGGGTTGAGCCCGGTACCCAGTGTTTATCTGGATATTTATGCCCGAATGCAAGGCAATGCCCAACAGATTAAAGCCGGTGAATATCGGGTTGAAGCTGATGCCACTTTACCGGATTTATTAAATCTCTTTATCAGTGGCAAAGTCGTTCAATACTCGATAACCATCGTGGAAGGAATGACAGCCAAACAGCTATTTGAAAAAGTGCAGACGCATCCAAAAATTAAAAAGACATTACCCGAATTAAACAATGAAACAGTTCGTGAAGCGTTATCAATCGAAAATGAACGGGTTGAAGGTTTATTTTTACCTGAGACGTATCATTTTCCAGCCAATACAACTGATGTGCAGTTTTTAAGCCGTGCTTACCATAATATGCAGGATCAGCTGGAGAATTCCTGGCAACTGATGACAGAAGAGTTACCTTATGATTCAGCCTATGAAGTACTGATCATGGCGTCCATCATCGAAAAAGAGAGTGCCATACCCGAAGAACGTCCCGAAATTGCTGGTGTATTTGTTCGCCGTCTGGATAAAGGTATGCGGTTACAGACTGATCCGACTGTGATTTATGGCATGGGTGACAGCTACGATGGCAATATCCGTAAAAAAGATCTGCAAACAGATACGCCTTACAATACCTACACCCGGTTTGGTTTGCCTCCGACACCAATCTGTTTACCCAGTAAAGAATCCATTGAAGCGGCAATGAATCCAGCCGAAGGTAACAGCCTGTATTTTGTTGCCGGAGCGGAAAATGGTGGTCATGTTTTCTCGGACAATCTGGAAGATCATAATCGAGCGGTTAGAAAATATTGGAAAAACAAGCAGATAACACAATGAATGGAAAATTTATCAGTATCGAAGGCATTGAAGGCGCCGGTAAATCGACCCAACTGCAGTTTATTGCCGATTATATTCGCTCACACGGTAAACAGGTTGTTGTGACCCGCGAGCCCGGTGGCACCTCTTTGGGAGAAGAAATCCGTGAAGTGTTACTCAAGTCAACAGAACAGGCGATGGCTGAAGATACTGAGTTATTGTTGATGTTTGCTGCTCGTGCTGAACATCTCCAGCAGGTAATTCTGCCAGCATTAAAACGTGGTGATTGGGTTGTTTCCGATCGTTTTGTTGATGCCACGTTTGCCTATCAAGGTGGCGGGCGAGGAATTAATGAACAACGGATAAAACAGCTCGCTGACTGGACATTGCAAGGCTGCAATACGGATGTCACATTTTTATTTGATTTGCCCGTGGCTTTAGGCCAAACCCGGGTAGAGCAGCGGCAACAACAAAAAGATCGGTTTGAGCAGGAAAAACAGGTGTTTTTTGAACGTGTCAGGAACTGTTATCTTGCACGAGCTGAAGTAGAACCGAAGCGGATCAAACGAATTGATGCCAGCCAGAATATTGAAGCGATTCAGCAACAACTCAAACATCAGCTGGCTCCATTACTGGAAGCAACACTTTGATGACGGCGCTTTTCCCATGGCAACAGACGGTCTGGCAACATATTGTTGACAGAGTTGAGCAACAACGTATGCCGCATGCTGTCTTGTTGACGGGTGTCGCCGGACTGGGGAAAAAGCAGTTAGCCGTCAAAATGGCTGAGAGTTTATTATGTCTTGCTGCTGACAAACACTTTAACGCCTGTGGTGTGTGTCACAGTTGCCAGATAATGCAGGCAGGGAATCACCCGGATCACCTGACTATTCGTTCGGAGGAGGCCGGTAAATCGATCAAAATCGACCAAATTCGTGCGCTAAAAGAAAAACAATCCCTTACTCCAAGCGTTGCCAAATGGAAAACCGTAGTGATTGAGTCAGCAGATTTAATGACCAATAGTGCAGCAAACAGTTTATTGAAACTGCTTGAAGAACCACAGAACAATACTATTTTAATCTTAACCACCAATGCAGTACATCGGCTGCCAGTGACTATTCGCAGTCGTTGTCAGCAGATGCATCTGTCAACCCCTGATTATTCGATGACATTAAATTGGCTGGATTCTCAGGGCGTTGCTACTGATGCAGATCAGTTGCGAAAAATTTCCTCATTAACGCTGGACGCTCCTTTTGCTATCGTCCATGCGCTCGAAACCAATGAGTGGCAGTCATATCAACAGATTCAGCAGGATTTTGATCAATTGATACAACAGCAGGCAAATCCCGTGCAACTTGCCAGCCAATGGCAACAGCTGGATCTGGTTAAAGTAATGCATCAATTGTTATCGGCTGTTAAATCCCGACTTCAGCAACAGTATTTGGAGTATGCTGAAACCAGTGTAACGCAGCATTACTGGCATATCGCTGATTGCATAGTGAATACAATAAAGCTAATATCATCTTCAAATAACTACAACAAGACATTGTTAATTGAAGACTTTATGGTTTCTGTAATGCGTATTACTCATACCAGATCAGCCATTCATTAATCTCGCCATCAGCAAATAATTAAAGAGTTTTTTATGAGCATGAATCCACGCAAAGGTATCCTCTCGCTGAAAATAAGCGATCAGAATATGCTGTATCACTCTTTTATGCCTTTTCTTAAAAATGGTGGTTTATTTATTCCCACTAACAAAACTTACGAAATGGGAGAAGAAGTTTTCATTCTGCTGACCTTACTGGATGAGCCGGAAAAAATCCCGGTTGCTGGTAATATTGCCTGGATCACACCAAAGGCGGCCCAAGGTAATCAGGCAGCAGGCATCGGTGTGCACTTTAGTGAAGGTGACGGCGGTGCGAATGTAGTTCGTGGCAAAATTGAAAATCATCTGGTTGATAAATTGAAGTCGGATAAAGCCACTTATACGATGTAAGATAATGACGGAGAAACCGTCACTAACCAGGTAATTTATGTATATTGACTCTCATTGTCATCTGAATTTACTGGCTGACCAACCTGGCGGTGTTGCCGCAATGGTTAGCGAGGCCAGCGAAAACCAAATTGAACACATCCTTTGTATTGCCATTGATCAGGACAGTATTGCTGAAGTCCGTCAGCTCGCTGAGCAATATCCACAGCTCACAGCCAGTGTGGGAATCCACCCGAATGTTGATCAGGCTGGCACACTCAGTACAGAACAACTAATCAAACTCGCGAACCATCCAAAAGTGATTGCTATCGGTGAAACAGGTTTGGATTACTTTCGTAGTGAAGGTGATTTAAGCTGGCAACGGGATCGTTTCAGTTACCATATCGAAGCCGCCAGACAGACTAAAAAACCATTGATTATTCATACCCGTGAAGCACGTGCAGATACCATGAGAATGCTGGAAAATGAGAATGCCAAAGATGCAGGCGGCATTATTCATTGTTTTACCGAAAACTGGGAAACGGCAAAACGCGCGTTGGATATCGGTTTTTATATTTCGTTATCCGGTATCGTGACATTTAAAAGTGCCCGTGAGTTACAGGAAGTTGCCCAAAAACTGCCTCTGGATCGAATTCTGATTGAAACGGATGCCCCTTATCTGGCACCGGTTCCTCATCGTGGTAAAACCAATCAGCCAGCGTATGTTAAACATGTTGCCGCCTTTCTGGCTGAATTAAGGGGTGAGTCAATAGAAGAGGTTGCTGCTGTGACCACCGAAAATTTTTACCGTTTGTTTCCCTCTGCTAGACTGGCTGCTTAATGAAAAGAAATTTCATCGCTGCCTTTAAATATTTTTTAATTGTTTGTATTGGAGTTTCTACACTGGTTGGCTGTGATCAGCCTTCTGCCAAACTGAAACCACTTAGCCAGGATGCCGTCATCCTGGCTTTTGGTGACAGCCTGACCTTTGGAACCGGTGCCGCGCCAGAACAGAGTTATCCCGCCTTGCTTGCCGATATGACTAATCGTAAAGTGATTAATGCCGGTGTTCCCGGTGAAGTCAGCAATGATGGTAAAAAGCGTTTAACAAAGCTTCTCGAAGAAACCAAACCTGATCTGGTTGTGCTGTGTCATGGTGGCAATGATCTATTGCGTAAGCAGAGCAGAACACAACTACAAGCCAACCTTCAAACGATGGTGGATGAAATTCTCGCTTCTGGTTCACAGGTAATATTAATTGCCGTACCGGCATTAGGTCTCAATTTAGTGCCATTACCACTTTATCTTGATGTTGCTGAATCAAAAGGCATACCCATCGAACCCACTATCCTCAGTGAGGTGTTAATTGACTCATCATTAAAAGCTGATCATGTGCATCCGAATGCGCTTGGATATCAACAGTTTGCTCAATCAATACATCGTTTACTCATTGACTCTGGTGCTATAAACCCTTAATTCAAGTAGCTGTTTTAGTATGGTGGTTTTCTAAAGTTTTATCTTAGAAAGACGCTACAGGAACAGCTATGAAATAATCCTACAGCCTTTTGGAGTCAGCATGTTTAAGTCATTATCAGTCAAAGCAAAAATGTTGCTTTTAATCAGTCTTATGGTTGTTGGGATTGTTATTTTGACTGTGATGCTTGGTCTAGGAATGCATTCACTTGTACAAATTGGACAGTCTGCAACACTTAGTCTTGAAGCTGAAACCACGATGCGAAATTTAAGGATTAATGAAAAAGACTTTTTGGATCGACAAGATCTAAAATATCAAGTCGCTTTTAATGACAATCACAGCCTTATAAAACAACAACTCTCTCAGCTGGTTTCTGACCTTAAAGAAGAGAATATTTACATTGAAAACATTCCACATTTACTCGATTTACTCGAACAGTACCACTCGGCTTTTAGTGGGATTGTCGTTTTACGACAAACAATCGGATTAAGTCATAAAGAAGGATTATATGGCAATCTTCGCCGCTCAGTTCAAGAAGCAGAAAAGATGCTTGCCGATTTTCAAAACGATACTTTATTGAAAGATATGTTGATGTTACGCCGTAATGAAAAAGATTTTATGTTACGGAGAGATGGGAGTTACTTCGAAACCTTTAATAATAATCTCAGCGTTTTTTATCAAACTTTGCAGCAAAGCTATTTAAATGACATTGAGCAAGACCAAATATCAAATTTGATGACGAAATACAGCGATGATTTCACTCGGCTGGTCAAAGCAGAAGAAGTGTTTGGATTAAATGAAAATTTAGGCAAAATTGGTGAAATGCGAGCGATTGTTTATCAAATACAAGATAATCTTCAGACTTCTTCTGATCAAATAACTGATGAAGTTCTAGCGCACGAAAAATCCATTTTTATTACGGCTATTATTTCAATTGTGTTGATTTTAGCCATCTTGATTTTGTTATCCAGATTCATTAGTAGTAGTGTAGTGAACCCCATCAATTTGCTCGCTGAAGTGATGAAGCGTGCACAGCAAAACAAGGATCTCACAGAGCGTGCAGATGTAGAGGGTAAAGATGAAATAGTACAGATGGCGCATGTCTTTAATCAGATGATGGGCGTTTTCAGTAACCTGATTCAGGAAGTGTTTGATTCATCCAAACAGCTTAATGTAGCAGCCGAAGAATTAACCGTGACCACTGGCCAGTCCAGTCGCGGGGTACTGCGTCAGCAAAGTGATAGCGAACAGGTCGCTACGGCGATGAATGAAATGGCCGCAACGGTACAGGAAGTGGCACGGTATGCTTCTCAGGCTGCTGATGCGTCCCGGACAGCAGATGCAGAAACAAAAGCAGGTAAACAGGTAGTTGTTGATGCCATAGAGGGTATTAAACAATTGTCTAAACAAGTAGAAATGGGAGCCGTGTCGATTAAGGGGCTGCAAAAAGAAAGTGAAAATATTGGGACGGTTTTGACTGTTATACAGAGTATTGCGGAACAAACTAACTTATTGGCATTGAATGCAGCAATTGAAGCGGCTAGAGCCGGAGAATCCGGCAGAGGTTTTGCGGTAGTGGCTGATGAAGTAAGAACACTTGCCAAACGCAGCCACGACTCAACAGAAGAAATCAAAAAAATAATTGAACGCCTGCAAAAAGAAGCTGAAAAATCGGTTCAGGTAATGGATGAAGAACTTGAACAGGCTAACCGCAGTGTTGAAAAAGCAGAGAAAGCTGGCCAATCTCTGGATGTCATTGCTGAGTCAGTTGCTTCGATTCGCGATATGAATACGCATATTGCCAGTGCGGCAGAGGAACAGTCAGCCGTTGCTGAAGAGATAAACCGAAACATTGTGAGTATTGCTCAGGTGGCTGAGGAAAATGCTGAAAGTACCAATCAAACCACTTTGACCAGTCAGGAACTGGCCAGACTGGCAAATGGACTGGAAACACAAATCAGTCAGTTCAAAATTTAATATTTCACTAGCCGGTCAGGCCAACTCTGGTATATCTTGATAAACAGAGTTGGCCTTAAATATTAGAAGTGGGTGACAAATTGAGTAATAACTCTGGGGCTCATGATTATCTGTTAACCGTGCTAATGAACCAGCACAATCAAGCTGTTTTTATCTTTCGCGAGAATTTACTGTTAACAGCAAACTCTGAGGCCTTGCGCTTAATTAAAGCTTCTGACGAAAACGATATCATTGGCTTGCCATTTGAAGCATTTTTTGCCGAAGAACTGGACAAAAATACATTCAATCCAAGATCCCCATTTCAATCTCCTTTAACCCTTATTGGCAGAAGCGAGGCTCAGCGCTATCCGGCAACTTTAGTTCTTGATGATGATGACAACAAATTGTTGGTTATCTTATCCAGCGAAATTCTCCCAGGTCCGGCACAGCAATGGATGGCTACTGGCCTTGGGGCTTCTCCAACACTAATAGGTCACTGGGTCTATACCCCTGAAACGTCACATTTGTGGTGGGGAAAACAGGCGTTTGAAATCTTCGCAAAATCATCAGAAGAGTTTTCTCCGACACTGGAAAATCACTTACAGTTGGTACATCCAGATGATAAAGCTGACGTTACACGGGCGTTCAATAATGCGATTGAAAAGCAGGACAGTCTTGATGTGTGTCACCGGATATTAACGGCTGATAATGAATTAAGGTTTATTCTACAACGCGCCACCTGGCAGCCGGATAAAAATGAATTATTTGGCACAGTGCTGGATTTGACAGATATTCGTCAACATATAGGTCATACCGATCACCTGTTACGTTTAATGGATGAAACACAGCGGATCGGACATATGGGCAGTTGGGAAATTGATTTGTTAAACAACAAGGTGCTCTGGACTGAGCAAACTGCCGAATTATTTGGATTGAAACTGGAAGAGTTTGATGGAACAATTGAGGGGGTTCTTCAATTTATTTTGCCAGAAGATAAAACAAATCTAGAGTCAATCCGAGCAAAACCAAGTAATAGCGGCATAATAGAAGCAGAATACCGAGTTATTCGTAAAAATGATGCTTCAATTCGCTGGTTACTAGAATGCGGTAAATCAGTTTTCAGTGCCAATGGAGAGGAAATTCGACGTTTGGGCATGATCATCGATATTACTGAACGAAAACGCCTTGAAATGATTCAACAGCTCGAATCCAGCATGATAGAAGCGGTTGCGTCATCTTTGGAATTGCCGCGAATAATGGAAAGAATTGTGCTGGGCATCGAAGCAATAATACCGAATACCACCGCTTCGGTTTTATTGCTTGATGATGAAGGTAAACACATGCTTCACGGTGCGGCACCGAATCTGCCGAGCAGTTATAACGACGCTATTCATGGCGAAGTGATAGGTCCGGCAGCAGGCTCCTGTGGTACAGCAGCTTTTCTTAAAAAACCAATCATTGTTTCGGATATTGAACATGACCGATTATGGGAAAAGTATCGTGAAATTGCATTGGCATCTGATTTACGTGCTTGCTGGTCTCACCCAATATTTGATGAAAAACAAAACGTTATCGCGACTTTTTCCGTTTATCACAAGACGGTAAAAAAACCAGAACCTGAGCAGCTTGATACCATCGAACGTATTACAAAAATTATTTCTATTGCCATTTCCAAGCACCGCAATGAAGAACGTATTCATCGGAGTGAAAGCCGCTTTCGTGAGGCATTTCAGGATGCGGCTACCGGTGTGGCCATAGCCACAACAGACGGTCGTTTCCTGGAATGCAATCAAGCTTATTGTGAAATGCTGGGATATTCTGCTGAAGAACTGACTCAACTGGATTTTCATCAGCTTACCCATCCCGATGATAAAGAACAGAACCAGCAGGAAATCAGCGATATTCTACTAGGTATCATTGATAGCCGTATTCTGGAAAAACGCTATATCAGCAAGACCGGAGAAACGGTCTGGGCACGATTAAGTGTCACCTTGCAACGTGATGATAATGGCAATCCGCTACATCTTATTGCCATCACTGAAAATATTACCAATACCAAGCTTGCCGAGGCCCAGCGTTTTGAAGTAGAAAGATCGTTGATGCAATTACTTCGAAATTTACCAGGAGTCGCTTACCGCTGTTTATATGATGAAAACTGGACTATGTTGTATGTCAGTGAAGCCTTTAAAAAACTGACCGGGTATGAAGCAGATGAAGTTATCGAAAATAAAGTAATTACTTTTGCAAGCCTGATCCTTCCCGATGATCGCCATATTCCAGCGACAAAAGTGGCTGAAGCATTGAAGCAAAATCAAGCCTTTCAGATTGAATATCGAACGGTTCATAAAAATGGGGAAATCCGCTGGTTCTGGGAGCAGGGAAGTGCTGTGAGAGACAAAGATGGGACCATTATTGCCCTGGAGGGATACATCACTGACATTACGCCCCAAAAAGAAGCAAATGTCCGTATTCAAGAGAGCGAATATCGGTTTCAATTACTGTCCAAAGCCACCAATGATGTGATTTGGGACTGGGATCTCGTGAACGACAAACTTTGGTGGAGCGATAGCTTCGCAACATTGTTAGGTCTCAACTCATATAGTTCAGAGTTTACCTTTTCAGACTGGAAAAAACACATTCATCCCGATGAAAGAAACAGAGTAGTCAATAATCTTGACCAAGTATTTAAAACGTATCAGCAGAGTTGGTCGGAAAATTATAAATTTGAACGACAGGATGGCAGTTACGCTGACGTTATTGATCGCGGTTATGTGATTTACAATAGTGATAACGAAGCTATTCGTATGATTGGCAGTATTACTGATATTTCGGAACGACTTGAAATTGAAGAGAAGTTACGCCAATCTCAACGTCTGGAAGCCGTTGGACAGCTAACTGGTGGTGTTGCACACGACTTTAATAACTTGTTGACGGTGATTGTCGGCAATGCCGAAATTATTACTGAGTCACTCCCCAGCGATTCAAAATTACGTAACCTGTCCGAAATGATCCAGGTGGCAGCAGACCGTGGAGCAGAATTAATTCGCAGCTTATTGGCATTTGCCAAACGTCAGCCATTGGAGCCAAAGCATCTTGATATCAATGCCTTACTGAATAACTTTAATGCATTGCTGAAACGATCACTGGGTGAATCTATTCAATTGGAACTGGTCTTACAGCCAGATCTTTGGCTGGCTCAAGTAGATCCAGGACAACTGGAAAATGCCATGTTAAATCTCGCCATTAATGCGCGTGATGCGATGCCATCAGGGGGAAGATTATTAATTGAAACACTCAATGTTTCACTCTCCGAAGACTATGGTTCACAACATGATGTTACCCCGGGTGATTATGTCATTATTTGTGTGTCTGATACTGGGGTGGGTATTGCTCCAGAAAACCTGGATAAAGTGTTTGAACCTTTCTACACCACGAAAAGCAAAGATAAAGGGACCGGTCTTGGTTTGGCGATGGTCTATGGATTTGCCCGACAGAGTTATGGTCATATAAATGTTTATTCGGAAGTCGGGCAGGGAACCACCATTAGACTGTATTTACCCCGATCACCGGAGGAGGTTGCGGCGGCAGAAAATGCTTCTGTACTGCATATTCAACCGCAGATCGGCAATGAAACCATACTTGTTGTTGAAGACGATGAATTGGTTCGCAATTATGTTATTTCGCAATTGGAGTTTATGGGATATAAAGTAATAAGTGCATCAAATGGACGTGAAGCAATGGAAGTCATTCAAAGTGATGCAGATATTGACTTATTATTCACCGATGTGGTGATGCCAGGTGGCATGAGTGGAAGAGAGCTGTCTGATAAGGCACAGCGAATCCGATCACAATTAAAAGTTTTGTTCACTTCAGGATATACCGAAAACTCTATCGTCCATCATGGTCGGTTGGACCCTGGGGTAATGTTACTGAGCAAGCCATATAGTCGAGATGAACTCACCACGAAAATCCGAAAGTCTTTGCAGAATGAGTCATAAATGACAAAGTGTCTACAGAGTTTATTTTTATTGAATAACCAAGATTAGTCTGGGGCGATGACCGAATTAAAAGTACTCATTCTGGATGACAACAATCTCACTGCAAGAGCAATTGCCAATGTCGCTGAATTTATCGGTCTGTCAGCCAAAATAACCTCCGACTTTCAAAGTTTTCTGGAGATCATCAGTGACTGGAAACCACAATATCTGATTATTGATTTGATTATGCCGGATATGGATGGTGTAGAAGTGCTTGGGGAACTGGGCCGTATGCAAATCGATGCCCAGTTAATTATCACCAGTGGTGCCGGGCAGCAGCTATTACATGCTGCAGCACGTTCGGCTGGTGCACATGGTCTTAATGTTCTGGGGATCCTTCCCAAGCCTTTTAATCCCAAAGCTTTCCGGGATTTGATCAACGCTGAATCCATCAACACAGCTGATACAGCTGATAACAAATTTGGTCAACAGTTGCGTGCCGAAAACGAGGCTAATACCCTTACCGTCAATGAGCTGGAACAAGCGATTAACGCAGGTGAACTTTATCTGGTATATCAACCAAAAGTGTCCTGTATCAGTGGCACGCTAACTGGCCTTGAAGCGCTTGCACGCTGGCAGCACGCAGAAAAGGGCTTTATTTCCCCGGAAAAATTTATTCCTTTAGCCGAGCAGAATGGACTTATTGACAGATTAACCTTGCAGGTTTTTGAACAGGCTTTGCCTTTTCTAAATCAACTGCAAGCAGTTGATTATGCGGTAAGTAATCAAAATCGTGATTTATTACTTTCAGTGAATATTTCTGCTGCTTCACTGAAGAATCTCAAGTTGTTTAAGCAAATTGAGGCACTCTGTGATACCCACCATATCAGACCCGAACAATTAATTCTGGAGTTAACTGAAACGGCTGCGATGGACGATCCAGTGATGTCTCTGGATATTCTGACCCAGCTACGTCTTCGAGGCTTTCGCTTATCCATAGATGATTTTGGCACCGGTTTTTCGTCGATGTTGGCTTTGGTTCGTATGCCTTTTTCAGAAGTCAAAGTGGATAAAACCTTTGTTATGACTTCTGCGGATTCACGCGAATCAAGACTGGTTATCAAGGCTATTATTGAGCTTGCCCACAGTCTGAATATGCAGGTGGCTGCAGAAGGTATTGAAGATAATACTGCGCTGGAGTTATTACGGAAAATGGGCTGTGATCAAGCTCAAGGCTATTATATTGGTCGCCCTATGCTTCCGGAAGTTTTTATTGAATGGTCAAAAAATGCTTCTGAACATATTGATTTGCAAAGACTCAAACATCTGCATAGCGTGGGGCTTCGGGATTGTGAGCCGGAGTATCGATATGACAGATTGACCAAGCTTGCTATGCACTTATTTAATGTGGACATCAGTCTGATTTCGCTGATTGATGAAAATCGACAATGGATAAAATCTTCACAAGGGATCAATCAACGACAAGCAGAGCGTTCAATTGCGTTTTGTAACCAAACCATTGCGCTGGAAGATGTTTTTGTTATTTCCGATACGTTAGTTGATAAACACTATGCGCAGAACATTATGGTGACATCAGCACCGTATGTACGCTTTTATGCCGGCTACACAATTCGTACAAAGTCAGGCGAGAAGTTGGGTGTCTTATGTTTGAAACACTCAACACCGAGAGCCTTTACCGAGAAAGATAAGGTCTTATTGAAACAGCTGACAGAAATGGCAGAAGAAGAAATTAACTATAATCCCTTGCTTGATGAAGATAGGCTGACTGGATTATTGAACCGTGAAGCTTTTGAGCGTAGGGCACCAAAACTTATCAATATTTGTGTGTCACAACAAATCGGTATCACTATGCTTTACTTTGATTTGATTAACTATAAGGAGATCATCCATAAGCACGGCATTTCTGCAGGGGATGATGCGTTGGTTAATTTTTCTCAGTTGTTAAAAGAAACTTTTACCGATTCAGAGTTAGTCGCTAGACTGGTAGATAACGAGTTTGTGATATTAACTCTTTGCGAACCTCGTGATAATAATCTCGATATACTGGCAAAAGCCGTAAAAAATTATAATGTTACCGTCAGTCCTCATTTGAATATTGAATATACTGTCGGCACGGCATCCAGCCAGTTAATGACTAACGTTGATCTACAATCTTTGTACATTTACGCCGACACTGATCTTATCCAGTATAAAGGCGATTAAGTGTTATTTATAGAATCATCCGGGTTTATTGCTCTGAAGATAAAAAGGTGTTGTTCACAGTTAATTTTTTCTGATTCAGAATAACTTACGCATATATCTGTTTTCAATCCGGACAAACTATCATTGAGCCACTTTTCGTTAAACTGAGCTTGAAATCAGTTGCTATATTTGTTTTTGCTATATGAAAATACAAATATATAGTTTCTATTTATATGTTTTTTTTGTTATTTTATGCCGTCTTTCCAGTTAATAATTTAAGAGATAACCCCCTAATATGAATATCAGGTTGCCAAACGCGCCATTAACTGATGAACAATTACAGCAACTGAATAACCTTCTTCAAGGAATGGAAGGTTGGCAGGTGGACTGGCTTTCCGGTTATTTGTCAGGCTATCGTGCTGCCCAGAATAAAACAGCTGTTGCGGAAATCACACAATCATTGTCCGAACAAACGATTAAGCTCACAATCCTTTACGGATCGCAAACAGGTAATACTGAGGCAGTCGCCGGACAACTTGCAGAAAAAGCAAATAGTAATGGTATCGACGCCACGGTATGGGATCTGGCGGAGTATAAGCCAAGGGAACTGAAGAATGAACATTATCTTGCCATATTAACCTCTACGCATGGTGAGGGAGAGCCACCTGATAATGCTATGGATATGTATGAGTTTCTCAATAGTCGTAAGGCACCCGGTTTAAAAGGCTTGAAATACAGCGTACTTTCATTGGGAGACTCCAGTTATGAATATTTCTGTCAGACTGGAAAAGACTTTGACGAACGTTTACAAAAACTTGGAGCAACGGCTATTATTCCACGAGTCGATTGTGATGTAGATTATGATGATTTAGCAGAGAAATGGATCGCAGACTTTGTCACATCGCTAACCAGCGCTATGCAGGCAAATGCTGCCCCGCCTTCTGCCTCTGTTGGAATGAGCCCGTCTGTCTCGACTTTACAATATGACCGTAAACACCCATTTCCGGCACCGTTACTTGAAAATCAACTTCTTAGCGGCCGTGGCTCCAGCAAGGAAGTGCGTCATATTGAAATTTCATTGGAAGGATCTGGACTGCAATACCAGCCGGGTGATGCCTTAGGGGTTTATCCACAAAATGATCCCAATCTGGTGTCAATGCTGATTGATGAGCTGGGATTCGATGCGGATAGTCCGGTTGAAATTGATGAGCAAACAGAAACGTTTACGAACGCCCTGTTGCATCATCGGGAAATTACCGTATTAACTCGCCCACTTGTCGAGAAATGGGCTGAGTTGGCCCAGTCTGATGAACTCAATAAACTGATGGAAAGTAAAGCTGCTGTGACGGATTGGATCCGTGGCCGTGATGTTCTGGATTTGGTACAAAACTACCCATTATCAGAAATCGATGCTAACGGCTTTACCAAATTGCTACGTAAACTTCCGCCAAGATTATATTCCATTGCGTCAAGTCAGGCAGCGGTAGATGAAGAAGTCCATATTACCGTGGCAACGGTTCGTTATAACGCCCATAACCGTGAGCGAGGCGGGGTAGCCTCAACCTGGTTGGCCGATCGTTTAGCTGAAGATGCGATGCTTCCAGTTTATATTGATGCAAATAAAAACTTTAAATTGCCTGCAGACGATGATGCACCAATTATTATGATTGGACCTGGTACCGGTGTAGCACCATTTAGAAGTTTTATGCAGGAACGGGAAGAACGAGGGGCTCGTGGCCCTAACTGGCTGTTCTTTGGCGATCAGCATTTCCTGACTGATTTTCTCTATCAGACCGAATGGCTGTCCTGGCGTAAATCCGGTTTGTTAACTCACCTGGACGTCGCTTTTTCCCGCGACCAGACCGAGAAAATATACGTACAACACCGCATTCGTGAAAAATCCATTGAGATTTGGAACTGGTTGCAGGACGGTGCGCATATCTATGTCTGTGGTGACGCCGATAATATGGCACCGGATGTCAATGAAGCCTTGATTGATATTATCAGTCAACAGGGCAATAAAAACCGTGAAGACGCTACTGAATATCTGCGTCAACTGACTCGTGATAAACGTTACCAACGTGATGTGTACTAATGAATACAAAATTACCTGAAGCTGAACAACTCAAACTCGACAGTCGCTACCTTCGTGGCACTATTTCCGAAGGATTGGATGATAACGTCACCGGTGCAATTTCGGATGATGACACCAAACTGACCAAGTTCCATGGCACTTATATGCAGGATCATCGGGATCTACGTGATGAACGTCGTCGGCAAAAGCTGGAACCGTTATATTCTTTTATGGTTCGGCTACGCATTCCTGGTGGGGTTGTCACACCACAGCAATGGCTGGGGTTAGATGCGATTACTGATGATTGTTCAAATGGTACGCTACGAATTACCACCCGCCAGACATTTCAATATCATGAAGTGCTGAAACAAGATATGCGTTCTCTAATGCAGCAGATCAATGCCTTGCATTTGGATACCAAAGGAGCTTGTGGCGACGTAAACCGTAATGTGGTGACCAACGTCAATCCTCATCAATCGTCAGTACATGCGGAAGTTCATCAAATTTCAAAGGCTATCAGTGATCATTTGTGCTGGCAGTCTGGAGCCTATGCTGAAGTCTGGCTGGGTGAGCAATGCGTTTATCAACCTGAAAAAGCCGAAGAGCCATTTTACGGAGAGCGTTATCTACCCCGGAAATTTAAAATCGCCATCGCCATTCCTCCGGAAAATGATTGCGACGTGTTGGCTAATGATATTGCGTTAATTGCCATTATCGAAAATGAAGAGTTAGTTGGCTTTAACGTTGCTGTTGGTGGTGGCATGGGGATGACGTACGGTGAAACGGCAACCTTTCCGCGCCTGGCCACCATGGCAGGTTTTGTAACCAAGGATAAAATTGTTGAAGTGTGTGAAGCGATTGCCGCTATTCAGCGTGATTATGGTGATCGTAATAACAGAGGTCACGCCCGTTTTAAATACACCATCGATGACCACGGTATTGACTGGTTTAACGAAAAATTTACCGAATATCATGGGGAAGCTATGGCAGCTGCCAGACCTTATGAATTATTGCGTAATGGAGATCGATTTGGCTGGATTCAGGGTGAAGATGGTCAATGGCACTTGACCTTATATCTTTACAGTGGGCGGATTGTGGATAATGAAACGCTGCAATTACGAACGGCCCTGCGTGAAATTGCCAAAATTCATACTGGTGAGTTTCGTATGACGTGTAACCAGAACTTGATCATTGCCAATATCAGTCCTGAGCAAAAATCGGTTATTGAGCAACTGGTCGAACAGTATCAACTTGATATTGGAGAGCGACGTCCAGCATTACGTTTAAATTCGATGGCTTGTGTTGCTCTTCCTACCTGTGGCCTGGCAATGGCTGAGTCAGAGCGTTATCTTCCGGAATTTCTGAGTAAACTGGAAAAAATTATGAGTGATGCCGGCTTGCCGGAAGAATTCATTAATATCCGAATTACCGGCTGTCCTAATGGCTGTGCCAGACCTTATCTGGGTGAAATCGCGTTAACAGGCAAGGCGATAGGTCGCTATAATCTCAATCTGGGAGCAGATTTCAGTGGGCAGCGAATGAATCGACTGTATCTGGAAAATGTGGATGAAACCACCATCCTGAATACGCTGAAACCGATGATCGAACAGTTTGCTGCCGAACGTGAGCAAGATGAGCATTTTGGCGACTTTCTAATCCGTGTCGGCATTCTCGGTGCTGAACGTACACCTGAGATGATGCATAAACCTTTGAAAGATTGACATAAACCACAGAGATGTATGGACTCCCTCCCCCTAGGGGGGATAACGTAATAAGCGAGTTAGCAGCTTGCTTTTACACATAAGGAGTCCATACATGATTGAGTCTAATGTAATCGCGATAGACCTCGCAAAAAATGTTTTTCAGGTGTGCAAGTTGTCCTCCAGAGGACAGGTCATTTGGAATAAGCAAGTTAACCGCTCAAAGCTGATAGCGCTATTAGTCAACGAACCTGTCTCGCTAGTAGCGATGGAGTCCTGCGGTGGAACCCATTACTGGGCACGTTTCGCCAAGACATGCGGGCACAGCATTAAAGCGATGTCTGCACGACGGGTAAAAGCGTTTTTGCAAGGCCATAAAACAGATGCCAATGATGCGATAGCGATTGGCCTGGCCGCCTTGCAACCGGCAGTCAAATCGAGCCGAACCATCACACTGGAAGAGCAATGTCAGCAAGGTATCACGATGATGCGCGACTTGGCGGTTCGGCAAAAAGTTGCCCTGGCCAAGCAATTGCGCGATCAGTTACTGGAGCTAGGCCATCCGATCAATAAAGGCGATGCCGCGTTGCTACGACGTGTGCCTGAAATAGTAGAAGACGCCGAAAATGGATTGCCGGATTTTTACCGTGAAGCGCTTTACCACCAATACCAGCAACTGAGAGCGTTTTTCGCCCATGTTGATGCCTTAGAGAAACGTTTCAAAGAAGCGGTCAGGCAAGATCCGGTGTGCCGTCGTTTAAGCGCTTTAGAAGGCGTCGGTCCGGTTGGCGCCATGCTGTTGAAACTGGCACTGAGCCAGCCGGGGCATTTTAACAATGCCCGACAGGCGGCCGCCTGCGTGGGGGTCACCCCAGTACAGCACAGCTCTGGAGGAAAGGAAAAGCTCGGCTCTATTAGCAAGTTGGCGGGTGATAAAAAGCTGCGTAGTGTCCTATTTGAAGGGGCATTAGCGGTTATCCGAAGCTTGGACAAGCGAGAAGCAAAAACCATCAAAGAGCAATGGTTAAAGCAATTAATCCACCGCCGAGGTAAGAAGGTCACGGCGATAGCCTTGGCTAACAAGACCGTCAGAACGGCTTATGCCATGCTGAAAAAGAATACCGACTACCAGCCAGCTTTGCTGGCTGGATAGAAAGTCCAGGATATGTTGGTCAATTAAGGCGTTAGTGAACGGGTAAGACCGACCTTCAAGAGACTGTTTTGTGTCAAGGCAATACATGCCGCCACAGAGATGAGTCATGAAGGGGCGAATACATGATAGGGCCGAGTTCGCTACTCAATCAGAGCCCGTATATAAGCTCGCATCTATTCTCGTTTAATCGCGTAACTTAATTGACAACATTGAGGGAGTCCATATAAGACACAGAGGGCACAGAGGTTTGAAAGAAACCTATCCGCAGATTACGCAGATTTTCGCAGATTAATAGATAGAAGATATAGAAAAGAAAGTCGGGTTAGCTTAGGCAAGTAACCCGACTTTAAGGTTGATAATCATAGCTAGAGTCTCTCGACTACTATCCTGCTATCAACTTTTTAGCTCTGCACGTTTCAGTAACCGATATTCCCTTTCGAATAAAATCTGCGAGAATCTGTCAAACCTGCAGATTACCATTCAATAAAATAGTAGGTCGAGTTATCGTAGCGTAAGCCGACCTACTACTGGAACAAATCTACGTTCGCATTAAAGCGCATATTTATATCTGCGAAAATCTGCGTAATCTGCGGATAAAAAATCTCTGTGTCTCTGTGGTTAATCATTCAAACTAATTCATACGACGATATTTAATCCGTTCCGGCTGATGATCCTTGCCGAAGCGTTTACGGTAATCTTCGGCGTAATCGCTGTAATTACCTTCAAAGAACACCACACTGGAATCACCTTCGTAGGCAATCATATGGGTACATACCCGATCTAAAAACCAGCGATCATGCGAAATGACTACAGCTGAGCCCGGGAAGGCCAATATGGCTTCTTCCAATGCCCGCAAAGTTTCAACGTCCAGGTCATTGGTCGGTTCGTCGAGTAATAAAACGTTGCCGCCTTCTTTAAGCAGTTTCGCCATATGCAGACGATTACGCTCACCGCCGGAGAGATCCTTCACAAACTTCTGCTGATCTGAACCTTTAAAGTTAAATCGGCCGCAATAAGCACGAGAAAGGGTTTGATAATTTCCGACGGTAATAATATCTGCACCATCGGCTATTTCTTCAAATACGGTTTTTTTGCCATCCAGTTCACGTGCCTGGTTTACATAAGCCAGTTGCACTGTGCTGCCAATTTCGATTTCACCGGAATCAGGTTTTTCTTCACCAGTAATCATGCGGAACAAGGTAGATTTACCCGCGCCATTAGGACCGATAATGCCGACAATTGCACCCGGTGGAATCGTCAGACTGAGATCTTCAAACAACAGTTTGTCGCCATAGGATTTAGTGACGTTATGCAGTTCAATGACCTTATCGCCCAGACGCGGGCCAGGTGGAATATAGATTTCCTGGGTTTCATTACGCTTTTGAAATTCTTTTGAATTCATTTCTTCAAACTGTTTCAAACGCGCCTTGGATTTTGCCTGACGGCCTTTGGCTCCCTGACGAACCCACTCTAATTCAGCCTGAATGGCTTTATTATGTGAGGCTTCCTGTTTGGATTCCTGGGCCAGACGTTGATCTTTCTGTTCCAGCCAGGAAGAGTAATTGCCTTCATAAGGAATACCACGACCACGATCCAGTTCCAGAATCCAGCCAGCCGCGTTATCAAGGAAATAACGATCATGGGTAATGGCAACAACAGTACCAGGATATTCCTGCAGAAAGCGTTCAATCCACGCAATCGATTCAGCATCGAGATGGTTAGTCGGCTCATCAAGCAATAACATGTCCGGGTGATCGAGTAATAAACGGCATAACGCAACACGACGACGCTCACCACCGGATAACACAGCGACTTTGGCATCCCAGGGTGGCAGGCGTAACGCATCCGCTGCACGTTCCAGGGCATTGTCCAGATTATGACCATCTTTGGCGGTGATCAGGTTTTCCAGCTCGCCCTGTTTTTTGGCTAACGCATCAAAGTCTGCATCCGGTTCGGCGTAAGCTGCATAAATCGCATCCAATTCATCCAAAGCGGCTTTAACATCAGATACTGATTCTTCAACGATTTCCCGAACGGTTTTGTTGTCATCCAGCTCAGGTTCCTGAGGCAGATACCCGACCTTCATATTCGGCATTGGTCTGGCTTCGCCAATATAATCTTTATCTTCACCAGCCATAATGCGAAGCAGGGTAGACTTACCAGAGCCATTTAAACCCAATACACCAATTTTGGCACCAGGGAAAAAGGACAGGGAAATATCTTTTAAAATTTCGCGTTTGGGCGGCACGATTTTGCCAACGCGGTTCATGCTATATACGTATTGAGCCATTTTAAAATCCAATAAAACAGGAGTTCAGTAGAAGCGGTGATTCTACCTGAAAATAGGTTTGGATTGGCAGGCTGAGATGAAAAAGCAGTCATCACCTAAAATCAGCTTGCCGGTTTGGGGAGCAAGATACACCTGATCAACAGCTTCGTAACCACTACCATTTTGCAGCTGTTTCATCTGCTATAGTTGCCAGCATTAATATAATTATGCAGGTTTACTGATTCTGAGCAGACTATAGATTTCCCAGAAAGTAGGCTGTTTGATAATGTGGATTGTCATATTGATGATCCATCAATTCGTTAGAGCCAAAAAGGAGCACAGATATGGAATGGGTATTACTAGGGATTGTCGGCTTACTGATTTTATATGTGATTATTGAATACAATAAATTGGTCCGGCATCGCAATATCTTTCAAAATGCATTCAAACAGATAGACGTTACACTTAAGCAACGTCACGACATGATTCCGCAGCTGGTCAGCACCGTTAAAGGCTATGCCAAACATGAACAGGAAACGCTTAATGGGGTAATTGAAGCTCGCAATCAAGCAGAAAAAATGCGTGATCAAACTGACTCGGGCGATGCAAAGTCAATGCTGGCGCTTGGACAGGCTGAAGGCGTGTTAGGAAAAGCAATGGGTGGTATCTTTGCGTTATCAGAAGCCTATCCGGATCTGAAAGCAGATGGTGCTTTCCGTGATTTGATGGAACAGCTGACCAGTATTGAAAACAAAGTGGCAGCCTCGCGCCGCGGCTACAATAATACGGTGCTTGAATATAACAATGTTCTGGAAACCTTTCCGACCAATATTCTAGCCAATATGTTCAGCTTTACTCGTGCCTCAGAACTTGAGTTTGATGACCGTGAAGCGATTCAAGACGCCCCCAAGGTTGAGTTTTAACGATGGCTGCAATGAGCAGCTATCAACTTGGTGCAAATGCCCGTAAACAAAGTCGGCTGATGATGACTTTGTTTGTTTTTTCTGTGGCGTTGATTGCCGCTGTAATTGCCGCGCTGGCATCGGTCAGAATGACCGGCGACAGCATTAATCAGACCGAACAGATAATGGTTAACTGGCAATTATTTGCGCTGGTTGCTGCCGGCGTTGCAACGGTAATTGTTCTGACCTCTGTGTGGAAAATTATCACCATGGGCGGTGAAGGAGCAAAGGTTGCAGTTGCTTTGGGAGCTACCAATATTGACGAGATAACTGGTGATCCCATGGTTACACGTTATCAAAACATCGTTGAGGAAGTGGCGCTGGGCGCCAGCATTCAGACACCGCAGATTTTTATCATTGAAAACGAACCCGGAATTAATGCCTTCGCGGCGGGTAGTTCACCTGACAATGCGGCTATTGCCGTGACACGTGGCGCGTTGACATTATTAGATCGCGATGAATTGACGGCGGTAGTCGCTCATGAATTTGCGCATATCCGAAACCTCGATATGCGGCTCAATCTTCGTGTAATTGGTTTAATCCACGGCTTGATGGCGCTTTACGTTGTCGGGCGGATTCTGATGCATTCTGGTGGAGGCAGCAGAAAAAGCGGTGCTCAGGTATTGCTAATCGGTATTGCTCTGATTCTGTTGGGATTACTGGGGGCTTTTATGGGCAAAATCATGCAGGCGGCTATCTCTCGTCAACGTGAATATCTTGCTGATGCAGATGCCACACGCTATACCGGAGATCCGGTCGCGTTAGCGGGTGCGTTAAAAAAAATAGGTACACTCAGTCAACAAGGTGCTAACAAAGCCAACCATGATGAACTGGAAGAGGCCAGACATATGATGTTTGCCGAGCTTTCAAATAAAATGTCTGGAATGCTGTCAACGCATCCCCCTTTGGTAAAACGAATTCAGGCATTGGAACCCGGGTTTGATCCGGAGATTAACGGCTGGCCGGAGATAGAACAGATTGCTCAATAATAATCCTCTCTCACTCCAAACCATTCGTATTTGAAATGAGAGAGAATCGGCCATAAACTATTTATAGCGTCTGCGTAATAAATCGTTTACCAGACAGAAAAAGACATACAAGCAGACCAGTGGTGCTAATCCATAGATTAGCCCGGCCTGCAATTGAGGCAGGTAGGGTAATGAAAGCGCCATTGCAATGGTAAACCAGACATAGGCGACGTATAACACCAGGAATAAGAAACCTTCAAATCGATTTAATGTGCTTCCCAAAAAGAATAATGGCAAACATAAAATCGCTACACCTAACATCACCGGTATATCTATTTGCATTAGCTGTTCGCTGGCCACTAATGGGATAGGTGAAAATAAACCCGACAAACCTAAGACGGCCAGAATATTAAAGATATTGCTGCCAACCACATTCCCAATCGCGATATCCCGTTCACCTTTGATGGTCGCAACGACAGAAGTCATGACCTCTGGTAGTGATGTACCCGCAGCGATAATAGTCAAGCCAATAACGGCTTCACTGACACCAAATGACGAAGCAATCGTCACTGCACTCTGAACCAACCAGCGCGCGCCCAGAACCAGTAAAGCAAGCCCGATTACGATCAGCAATATATTTTGCCAGGTCGGTGCCGGATTCTTTTCTACCTCAACTGTTGCATCAATCCCAGTTTTTTTGCCCTGATAAAACAGAAACACCGTGTACAAAATGACGCCTGTTAACAAAAAGGCTGCTTCAAGTTTGCCAATGGTGCCATCCTGAATCATCCACAAAGCGACAAAACTGATGCCAATCATTATCGGTACGTCCTGACGGATCAATTGTTGTGAAACCATCAACGGCATGATTAAGGCTGCGAGACCGAGAATAAACAAAATATTAAAAATATTACTGCCCACTACATTGGCTATTGCCAGTTCAGCCTGCCCGGAAAAAGCCGCTTTGACACTGACGGCCATTTCGGGGGCACTGGTGCCGAACGCAACCACCGTTAAACCAACTACTAAAGCCGGGATCCCGAAACTGGTCGCTAAACGTGAGGCGCCTTTTACCAGTAATTCGGCACCAACGATCAGCAGAATTAATCCTGCACCCAACATCAACCACGTCATCTTTTTTCCTTTAAATGCCTTATGGTGAGTTACCTCACCATAAAGTCATAATTATTAATAAGTTACAAGCCAATTCTCGATTTATCTACATAATGGCGTCCAGTTTCTTTTGCATTTCTTCAGCAGAAGGACGTAGCTGTGACAGACCTTTACGCATGCGATGTTGCCCCATCCAGAACACAATAGGTGCTGCGATAAACACCGATGAACTGGTGCCAATCACAATGCCAAATAGCATTGGCAAAGCAAAGCTGGCGACAGCACTGCCACCGGCAACAGCCATAGGGATCAATGCCAGAAAAGTGGTCACTGACGTAAATACCGTACGAGTTAATGTAGAAGTGATACTTTCATTTAGCAACTCTAACATCGGTTTGTCAGGGGTTAACCGTAAATTTTCCCGCACCCTGTCAAACACCACCACTTTGTCATTCACCGAATAACCAATTAATGCTAATAATGCCGCCACCGCGGTCAGATTAAATTCCACCCCGGCTAGTACAAAAAAGCCAATGGTTTTAGTTAAATCCAGACCAATGGTTAATGTGGCCGCTAAAGCAAAGTGATATTCAAAGCGGATCCACAAATAAGCCAGCATGCCAAAACCAGCAAAAACGATAGCAAGAATGGTTGCATCGCGAAAATCATCACTTACCTTTGGTCCAACCAGTTCAACCCGTGGGAAACTGGCTTCAGCAGATATGTCTGTCACCGCAGATTTGATTTCTTCGACCGTTTTGCCGCTGGCTACCTGCTCAGCACCTTCCATTGGTAAACGCACCAGATAATAGTCATCGTCACCAAACTCTTGGATAGCAGCTTGCGAAAAACCTTTGTCTTGTAAAGCCTGACGAAGCTGTTCCACATCTGTATTTGGCGCCGCTACCTCCATCACCGTACCACCGCTAAAGTCGATACCATAATGCAGGCCCGGCTGGAAGAATAAGCCGATGGATGCCAATGACAAAATAGCAGAAGCGGTAATCCCAACAAACCGACCTCGCATAAAATCGATCTTGCTATTGCTGAGCCGATCCAGACTTTTAATACCGGAAATTTCCAGTAAAGCCTGTTTAGGCATTTTTGTGACCCGCCACTCCATCAATAACCGAGTAAATGAAATGGAGGTAAACATGGAAGTAATCAGACCAATGGCCATTGCCACAGCAAAACCTCTGACCGGACCACTACCAAACATAAACAACAAACTGATCGCAATCAATGAGGTGATATTGGAGTCCAGGATCGTACTGTAAGCACGTCTGAAACCGGCATCCAGAGCAATAAGTGCACGTTTGCCACGACGGGTTTCTTCACGGATCCGCTCATTAATCAGGATATTGGCATCTACCGCCATACCTATACTCAGAATAATTCCGGCAATCCCAGGCAGTGTCAGTGTCGCACCTAATACACCCAGCACACCGAAAATCAAACCGATATTGAGCGTCAGACTTAAACTGGCAATCAAACCCCAACTGCCATAAATACCCAGCATAAATATCAGCACCAGTATGGCGCCAATTACACCTGTGGTAATACCCATCGAAATGGAATCACTGCCTAAATCCGGTCCCACCGTACGTTCTTCTATAACATTTAGCGGAGCAGGTAATGCACCGGCACGTAACAGCAAGGCAAGTTCATTGGCTTCAGCCACAGTAAAAGAACCGCTGATTTCTCCCCGGCCACCGGTAATTACACTGCGGATAACCGGAGCGGTAATAACTTTATCATCCAACACAATTGCCAAAGAGCGACCAATATTGTTCTTGGTCATTTCACCAAACAACCGGGCACCTTCTTTATCCAGCTCAAAACTGACCACTGGCTGGCCATTTTCCTGACTGAATACCAGATTGGCATCCTTAATATGCTGACCTTCAAGCGATACCCTTTCTTCCAGAGTATAGACTTCACCTTCTGTCATACCTTGCGCTTTAATAACAGATGATGACTCTGCATTTGCCGCCCAATGAAAGGTCATTTTGGCAGTGGTTCCCAGCAGGCTACGGATATAACTTGGATCATCCACACCTGGTAATTGCACCAGAATGCCATCACTACCTTGTTTGGTAATAGTCGGGTCGACCAGACCACTCTCGTTCAGACGCTGACGAACCACTTTTAAACTATGCTCAACGGCATCTTTAGTGAGTTTTTCACTATGTAGTTTGGTCGGAGTGATGCTAAGTTTATTCGACTCATCATCAAGCGAAAACAAAGCCAAACCGCCTTTGGGATCTTTAACAAAGGTCCGGACAAGTTGTTTGATCTCCGCTAAACGAGCAGGATCTTTCGGTGTGATGACCAGATGGCTTTTCGATACAGAAATAGGCTGAATAAAGATCCGTTTTTTACGTAAAGCATCCGTGATCTGTTCAGCTAATTGCTGATGATCATTTAGCCGTAAATCATCGATATCCACCTGCAACAGCAAATGGGAACCACCACTAAGATCCAATCCTAATTTAAAGGTATTGTCGGTAAACCAGGAAGGTAAATGTTGTGTCGTCGACGTTGGCAACACATTAGGCAATGCACTAAGCAGGCCCACAATAATAATCAGACTGAATACAATAGCCCGTGAATAGAAGGAACGCATACATAATCCTCGAAGATAGCTTCGTTTTTAAACAAAAAGAGGTTTAACAGTGGGATTAGTAGTGGTTTGGTGGTGCGCGATTGAGTGGTAAATGATATTTGGCATTGCTGGGGATCAGAAACGTTAGATAACCTAAGGTATCAGTCTGCAGCAGTATCGCGACAGGAAGAGACAATAAGCTGGAAAACACTAACCAATGGTGCTCACCATCACCGTCTGATAATGTGTTTGACGTTGCCAGATTTTCAATATCGAGCAGTGAGCGGAAGTTATCACGATGATTGGCTAATGTAAGCTGACTATATTCAGCAACAAAGCCTGAATGGTCCGAAAAACATGATTGACGAAAATCGACCCAACTGGAGAAGGCTAGACTATTGAGTACTAAAAACAACACACACAGCTGCCATAACTTGGCACGATACTGTTCAAAAGGTTCTGTGTATGGGGCGGTCATGAATTTGTTCGTAGTGAAGTGCACAAATTGTGAGCTTCACCAATTTAACAGTCAACTATTTTATAAAGAAGGTGTTTTATGGGGTTATTAATGGATGGTCAGTGGGTTGATCGCTGGTATGAAACTGATTCCAATCAAGGTAAATTTATTCGCAGTAAATCACAATTTCGCAATTGGGTGACTCCTGATGGCCAACCTGGACCCTCAGGAGGGGGTGGTTTTAAGGCAGAAGCGGGCCGCTATCATTTATACGTTTCTCTGGCTTGCCCATGGGCACATCGCGCTCTGATCTTCCGTAAGCTGAAAGGTCTGGACGAGATGATTTCATTATCCGTGGTGAATCCATTAATGCTGGAACACGGTTGGACTTTTGATGCTGCTGAAGGAGTAATTCAAGATCCGCTACATCAGGCCAAGTTTTTACACCAGGTTTATACCACAGCCGATCCAGAATATAGTGGCCGAGTCACCGTTCCGGTGCTATGGGACAAACAGCAAAATGTTATGGTCAGTAATGAATCGGCTGAAATTATTCGCATGTTTAACAATGCGTTTGATTCGATTGGTGCCAAACCCGGTGATTATTATCCTCAGGCGTTAAGACAGGAAATTGATGCCATTAATGATGATGTTTACGACAACATTAATAATGGCGTTTATAAAGCCGGATTTGCCACCACACAACCGGCCTATGAAGAGGCGGTTTATCCATTATTTGACGCACTTGATAAAGTTGAACAACGTCTGAGCAAAAATCGCTATTTAGTCGGTAATGATCTTACCGAAGCAGATTGGCGATTGTTTACCACATTGATTCGTTTTGATGCCGTATATCACGGCCATTTCAAATGCAACCTGAAACAGATTGAAGATTATCCAAACCTTTCTGAATATGTTCGCGAACTGTATCAATGGCAGGGCGTTGCAGAAACGGTAAACATGCAGCACATTAAAGCCCATTATTACTGCAGTCATAAAACCATTAATCCGACTGGCGTAGTTCCAGCCGGGCCGATATTAAATCTTGATAGACCACATAAAAGAAACTAATCAATATGTGGTGGCAAGATAAAACATGAAATTAGGGCTTATTGATCTTTCATCTCCACCACTGCTGGCGGCTATTTTTGTGTCCGACAAGGCGGAAAGCACGCAGTGTAGCCACCCTACATAAGTGATTGACAAATGAGTCTGGAACGCATTTGAACAGCTTAGCTGGCCGCGTAGCGGTGAAATACAGGGATGTCTTTCATACAACGCAGGCGGCCGCAAAAATAGTCCCAGCTCTGCGGGTTGTGACTGAAAAAGCGCCACTCTGTGTGGCCTACAGGGATGTAGGTCAGGAGCGTGAGCAGGATGCGGAAGCTTTCTCGTCACTTATTTAGAATAACTACAAAAACGTCAGGACAAGCAATGTTCCAGACATTGCTTTTGCATACACTCCATCCATGGAGATAAACGTTTTTGAGCGCAAGCCCCAATGGGGTGAGATACATGGATGTATCTCACAAAAGGCGCTCCTCGTGCCTTGATTGATGCTTTTTCAGCTCGTAACAGAGATGGATAATTGATGCTGTTTACATCCAGACAAGTTGCAAACCAAAAAGACTAACGAATCAAACAAAATTCAATTCCGTAAGGTTTCGTTAAGTATTGGCGTCGTAGCATTAGCCTCATTTGAGTAATGGGGCAATTTTGTGGAAAAACATACTGGATGCAAACGGCTGCTTTATGCTTTTGGTTATTCCATGCAGGGGCTTTTCGCTGCACTGCGTTATGAAATCGCTTTTCGACAAGCCTTTCTGCTGTTATTAACTGCAGGCATTGGCAGTTTCTTTTTCGATGTATCACCCGTTGAACGACTGGCCATGATCACGGTTTTATTGCTTGTGGTGATGGTTGAAGTACTGAACTCAGCGATTGAGTGCGTTGTTGATCGTATTAGCCCCGAACCTCATCTGCTATCGGGACGAGCCAAGGACTATGGTTCTCTGGCGGTGCTTATTGCCATCATTATCGCCCTGGCCACCTGGCTAACCGTCTTGTGGCCATTGATTGGGCGGGGCTGATGATGAGCAAATTACAGTCTTTTTTGGGCCCTTATCTGATATTTATCAAGCTGCTCCTCAGCGGCTTGGTCATTCTGAGTTTATCGCGTCTTGGCTTAGTAGTATGGCAGTGGGATAGGGTGGTTGCGGCAACATCATTTCCCACTGTTTTCTGGCAAGGACTTCGTGCAGATTTGATTATGATAGGTATGCTGATCGCGCCATTAGCGCTAGGCATGCCATTACTGGCTAATCGATTGGGATGGAAGATTTGGCAAAATCTGGTGCTGATTTGGGGCGTACTGGTTATTGTCCTTATCAGCTTTATGGAAGCATCAACCCCAGCATTTATCAGTCAGTATGATCTGCGTCCCAACCGCTTATTTGTAGAATACCTGCGTTATCCGAAAGAAGTCTTTGCCACACTCTGGCAAGGATTTCGCTGGCCGTTATTGATTGGACTGACACTCACCATTATCTCCGGCGGCGTGGCAGTGAAACTATTGCAACGCTGGCTGAACACTCATCAGAAACCCTGGCCATTATGGAAAGTTTGGCTTACCTGGCCATTGTTGATCCTGATACTTGCTTTAATGATTCGATCGTCTATTGGTCATCGACCTGCCAATCCGTCCAGCTTTGCTCTGACACCGGATGCCATGGTGAATAGTCTTATGCTGAACTCAGCCTGGTCAGTGTATTTTGCGATTTACAATATGCAGCACGAAGCAAATGCTGCTGAAGTTTATGGCACGATGACTGATGAAGCTATCCTGGCTGAACTACATGAAAATTATCCATGGATTGATGAAGATACTCAGCGTAAATTTCCCACCTTGAATGTCCGGCAGGCAACTATTCAGCGCGATAAACCACTCAATCTGGTGATTATCTTGCAAGAAAGTCTCGGTGCAACATTTGTTAAATCCCTTGGTGGTGAATATGCGGTTACTCCACAACTGGAACGCCTGAAACAAAAGGGTTGGTGGTTTGAACAGCTGTATGCCACCGGCACACGTTCGGTTAGAGGTATTGAGGCGGTAATCAGTGGCTATTTGCCAACTCCTGCTCGAAGTGTGGTTAAGCTTTCTTTGTCTCAACAAAACTTTTTTACCATTGCCGATTTACTCAAACAGCGAGGTTACTTCACCGAATTTATCTATGGAGGTGAATCACATTTTGACAATATGGCGAGTTTTTTTATTGGCAATGGCTTTGAATCGGTGATTGATCAACATGATTATGACGATCCGGTTTTTACCGGCAGCTGGGGCGTATCCGATGAGGATTTACTGAATAAAACTCATCAACAATTGCAACAAAAAAATGCTCAGGGGCAACCTTATTTCAGTCTGGTATTCACTTCCAGTAATCATTCACCCTATGAATTCCCGGATGGTCGTATTGAATTGGATAACCCTGTAAAACAAAGTAATACCAATGCAGTGAAATATGCCGATTATGCATTGGGTCAGTTTTTTGATAAAGCCATGCAAAGTGATTACTGGGAAGACACATTGTTTCTGGTGATTGCCGATCATGATTTGAATGTGTTTGGTGACGCTTTAGTGCCTATCGAACGGTTTCAGATCCCCGGATTAATATTAGGCGCCGATATCCAGCCACGGAAAATAACCACTGTCGCTAGTCAGATCGATATGCCACCGACCTTATTGTCTTTAATGGGGATCAGCGCAGAAACACCGATGATTGGACGTGATTTAAGCCTCAATAGTGAACAGAAGTCCACTGGTCGGGCATTGATGCAATTTGCTGATTATTTTGCATTAATGCACGGTGAAAAAGTAACGGTGCTCAGGCCACAAAACACTGCCCTTGAAGGACATTACTCACCGAAGTCCCGTCAACTGGAAATTGTAGGGCCTGCATCTGCAGAAGATGAACGCAAAGCGCTGGCGCATGTTTTATTGCCATCCTGGTTATATCGGGAACAACGCTATGATATGCCGCTGGGTCGAACTGACTTAATGCCTTAATTACAGGATGTAAATGTATAGGCCTGAAAACTTTCCGTCAGATAGTTTTCAGCTTTTTATTGTATCTTTTTGTTTGCTGTCCAGGATGAGGCACTCAGAATGTGTCAGCAAGGGAGAAGCTATTCAATTCGCAATGCCAAGATATGACTGTTAGATTTATTCTTTCTTCCAACGCAGCGCCACAAATTTTGCTCGTTCTAAATTTTGACAGTACGTCAATGACCCGGCCACCTTGTGCACCCCAGCTCGACGTAGCTTTACTATCATCCTAGTGCGCAAACCTACTAAAATTAGTCCGATACCCTTACTTTTCATTTCCGTAATTAATGATTGAAGCGCCACAATGGCCGTGCCATCAAGACTAGGTACATCGTGCATATCGACAATGACCGTTTTAACTTTTGGATCGACTAGGTGCAATGCTGTAAGTGCTTTTTCTGCAACCCCAAAGAATAACGGACCATTGATGTCATAAACTGCCACCTCCGCAGGAAGTCCGTGGATCGTAGGATGATTGTCAATTTCAATCTGATCTGTTTGAGTCAGTAGTGCCATTCGCCTGATGAACAATGCAGCGGCCAGTCCTATACCAACAGCTACCGCCAGGACCATATCAAAAAGTACGGTGAGGCCAAAACATATAACGAGGATGCTCACGTCCCCAGGAGGAGCAGAACGAAGGGTATTCAGGAAATGTCTTGCCTCGCTCATATTCCAGGCAATGATGAAGAGAAGCGCGGCGAGAGCTGCCATCGGCACTAAACCAAGTAACCCCGCGAGTGCTATAACAGCGAGCAGGACAACGAACGCATGAATAACTGCAGAAATTGGCGAACGGGCGCCACTACGTATGTTGGTTGCTGTTCGTGCAATAGCAGCGGTTGCCGTGATACCACCGAAAAGTGGCGCAACTATATTGCCCAACCCCTGGCCAATTAACTCAGCATTGGGATCGTGTTTGCTTTTCGTCAAACCGTCAGCCACAACTGCGCATAACAATGACTCGATAGCACCCAGTATGGCAATTGCAAAAGCCGGACCGAGAAGTGCGCGGATCAAATCAAAACTTATTTTCAAAGGTTCGCCATCGGGTCCCGGCAAGAGCCATGGCGCCATAAACGTTGGTGGAAGAGGTGGAATCCCACTCCCTGTTTCTCCGTTTATTTCCCAGGTAAAGCGTGATGCTATCGTCTCCACGACAGCCCCGGCCTCTTGTCCAGCCAGCCATTGGTTAACGACATAAGCTGTAAGTGCTCCGACAACTAAACCGATAAGAGGTGCAGGAATTGGTATGTGAAGACGCGGCCATAAGAGCATGACAATCAATGTGAATGCTCCAACGCTTAGTTCTATGGGGTTGAGAGTAGGCAACGAGGTGACAATAACTGACACATTATCGACAAAGTGTTCACCAAGCTTCCCCGTTTCCAGTCCAAGAAAATCAGGGATCTGTAACACAGCAATGACAACAGCAATACCAGCCGTAAAGCCAAGCACTACCGGGTAGGGAATAAATTGAATCAGTCGGCCCATACGGGTGATGCCAAGCATTACCAAGATAACGCCGGCCATCATCGATGCTATAAGCAAACCGCCAAGTCCATACTGCTGAACAATCGGGAAAAGGATAACGACAAACGCTGCTGTCGGGCCTGAGACATTGAAACGAGCACCGCCGGTCAGCGCGATGATAGCTCCAGCTACAATCGCTGTGTAGAGACCATGTTGAGGCGGGACGCCGGTTGCAATCGCCAAAGCCATCGACAGTGGCACAGCCACGGTACCAATGGTGAGGCCAGCCATCACATCCTTGCGTAAATCTGTTGGACCATAACCATCCCGCCACGCGGCGCGAAGGCCTGTGGAGATGCTGGGTAGGTTAACTGCAAATCTATGGCGCGACATACGATAGCCCTCGCTGAAATGCCCCCGCGCCAGAGAAAAGTCAAATGAAGCACATGGCTTAGACGGCGGTCACGATATGTTAATTAGATTAACATATAATTACAATGATAATAAGCAACCATCAGACATGATATCTCATGAGGAATTTATGCTTTAGATTGCGATAATAAAAATCTAACATTAACATTAGATGTTAATGTCATGGGAGAATACTTTATGGAAAAGAAAACCGCTCGACTCACACTGCTCATAGATCCACAAAAAAAACGGACCTTTGAGAAACTTTGTGCTTTACAGGATTTGACTCCTTCGCAAGTGGTTCGGCAACTGATACGTGATTATTTACATAAGCATGGGGAGGATTATCAAACTGAATTGACCAAAGATGGAAAAATACTTCAAGCTGATTCAGAGCCCTTACACAAATAGTTATAATCCCATACTCAATCAACCATAAAATCTGGTGAAGCTTGGAGTAGGAGGTTGGCTTTGATCATAAGAAACCAACCAGATATTCCGTATAGCCTGTATTTTTCCATCCAGTTTGATTTAAAAATAGCTTAAGTTTTTCTTAAGTATCCGACTCTATTCTAGGCAACCATAAACATCAGGAGATGATTTATGGTTGCCACCAAATTAAAGACTGCGACACAAACCACAGCAAAACATTGGCAACAACGATTGTTGTTTCCCCATAAATCACTGTCATTAATTGATAAACAGTCAATTGATCACTTGAAGGTACACGCCTTTATCAGTGAGCGTTTTAATGACACTTTCGGAGCTGAAATCCACCATTTCCTGCCGTATTTTCTAGTCAGTCATATGGATGAGGCAATTGATTCGGCTATTGGTTTTCAACCGGTTCAACAGCAACCTTTGTTTCTTGAACAGTATCTTTCTCAATCTGTTGAACACACGCTGAAATTGCATGGTGTCCTCACCAGACGGTCAGACATGGTCGAAATAGGTAATTTGGCAGCCAGTTTTAATAGCGGCAGTCCAATATTATTTATTTTACTGACAGCCGTATTAGCCCAGGCCAACTATAAGTGGGTGGTATTTACGGCAACCCGTCAGGTCAGGCATCTGATTGCCCGACTACAACTCTCAACCATCATCTTAGGTGATGCTGATCCCCAACGTTTGATTGATAAAACCCAACAGTGGGGCAGTTATTACCAGCATCAACCTATGGTATTGGCCGGTCACCTGGCGACGGCTATCGCACATCTGCGCCAACATCAGGTGATTCAATCATTATTGGAAACCTATAAGGATTTTGTGGAAAACACGGCAACGATGATTCGTCAATGAACAGCAAAATTTTACAAGCCTTTGAAAAACTTGCCGTTGAACAGCCTGACAAGATTTGTGTGCTAGATGGCGTTCAGCAACGGACACGTCAACAGCTGATGCAACAGGTTGAAGCGGTTGCTGCTGAATTAATTCAATATCAACATCAGGTTATTGGTTTGCTGGCTGATAACAGCGTGCAATGGTTGATTATGGATCTGGCAGCACAGCGCGCCGGAGTCATTTTATTGCCATTGCCCTTATTTTTTACCCCAGATCAACTTCAACACGCCTTGCAGAGTGCGGGGGCTATTGGGCTGATTCATGACCGCCCGCTAATGATCGATAACAATTTTCTGGGTGAAAGTCACTTTGTAAAAAGTCTGATGATGACCTTTACAGCCTGCCTAAATACCTCAGTCATCGCATTACCGCCTGGCACAGCAAAAATTACCTTCACTTCTGGATCAACTGCTGACCCAAAAGGGGTATGCCTGAGTAACGACAATCAATATCAGGTCTGTCAGAGTTTATTAACCGTTCTGCAAATGCAAAATGTTCGACATCTGGCATTACTTCCATTAAGCACATTACTGGAAAATATTGCAGGACTTTACACACCGTTATTAAGTGGTGGAGAGGTCATATTGCTCAGCATGGAGGAAACTGGTTTTTCCGGTAGCCTGTCAGGTAAGCTTTATCAATTGCTGACCACACTTTCCCATTATCAACCAGAAAGTCTGATTCTGGTTCCGGAACTATTGTCGGCATTATTACTAGCTGCTGAACAGGGATGGAAGCCACCAGAATCCATACGATTTATTGCGGTAGGGGGAAGCCGCGTTGCCAGCGAAATGATTGAACGTGCTCGCAAGTTTGGCCTACCTGTGTATGAGGGATATGGCTTGTCTGAATGTAGTTCAGTGGTCAGTCTCAATACGCCAACACATGATAAGCCTGGAACAGCTGGCAAGGTATTGCCACATGTCGTCATCCAGATTGAAGAGGGTGAAATCGTGGTTAACGGTAATGCCTTTCTGGGGTATATCGGTACGGCTATGCCCCAGCTAAATACGGTATCTACCGGCGATATGGGCTATCTGGATCAGGATGGGTTTTTAGTCATTCACGGTCGCAAAAAACAGTTACTGATTTCCAGTTATGGCCGAAATATCAATCCTGAGTGGGTCGAAAGTGAGGCTCTGGCTCACCCTGAAATCATGCAATGTGTCTTGTTTGGTGATGCTAAACCCTATTGCACTGCATTGATTCATACCCGCTTGAGCGATGCCGAACTTGAAAACTGGCTATTACAGGTTAATAAAAAGCTTCCAGCCTACGCACAAATTACCCAATGGCAGCGTCTCGAACAGCCGTTAACAGCAAAAGCTGGACTACTCACAGCCAATGGTCGACCCAGACGCGATCGAATTTTTAATTATTTTCAAAATGAATTGGAATCCATCTATCAGGAGCCACAGTATGGGATTTTTTGACACACTCTGCCAGCAGACAGATGTTGAACGACAACATTTATTTACAGCCCCGATTATCGATCAGGCAATGCGTGGAGACGTGACGCTGGAGCTTTATATCGGATTTTTAACGCAGGCCTATCACCACGTAAAACATACCGTTCCATTACTGATGGCAGTGGGCTCACAATTGCCTGAACACTATGAGTGGTTACGGGAAGCCGTTGCGGAATATATCGAGGAAGAGCTCGGACATCAGGAGTGGATTCTGAATGATATAGCCGCCTGCGGTCATGATAAAGAATTGGTGCGAAACAGTCGTCCAAATTCTGCTACCGAGCTGATGGTGGCCTATGCATACGATACGGTTTTCCGCGTCAACCCACTGGGATTTTTTGGCATGGTTCATGTACTTGAGGGCACCAGTATTGCTACCGCAGATAATGCGGCGACAGCGATTCAGAACGCTTTATTTTTACCAGACAATGCTTTTAGTTATTTACGTTCGCATGGTGCGCTGGATCAGGAGCATGTGAAGTTTTTCGAAGGCTTGATGAATCGAATTGATGATCCGCTTGCCCAACAACAGATAATTCACAGCAGCAAAATGTTTTATCGGTTGTATGGTGATATTTTCCGGAGTCTCACTTTATGAATACTCCACTGAATTCGCAGGCCGTCACTATCGTCTTGACTGGTGCAACCGGAGGTCTGGGATCAGCACTGGCAAAAGCGTTGTCTGCTCAGGGTGTGTTATTGGTTTTGTGTGGACGAAATCATATTCAGCTGGAACAGCTTAACCACGCTTTGGGTGGTCAGCACCACTGCATTGCCGGCGATTTGACCACCAGTTCAGGAAGACAGGCCGTAGTTGCATATTGCCAACAGTTTTCCCGTGGAATTGATGCCTTAATTAATAATGCGGCCAGCAATCATTTCGGTCCGCTCAAACAGATGAATGAAACCAACATTCAGAAGATGCTCATCACCAACTTAATGGTACCAATCGAATTAACCCGTTTATTACTACCGGTACTGGGAAAAGCAGATAAAGCGCAGATCATCAATATCGGTTCGGCATTCAGCCGATTGGGCTTTCCAGGATTCAGTGTTTACAGCGCCTGCAAATTTGGTCTGCGAGGTTTTACCGAAGCGATGCGTCGTGAATTGGTGGATACCACTATTACGGTTCGTTTGTTTGCACCACGAACCATTAGCACCGCAATGAATGATGACAACGTGACAGCGATGAATAAAGCTCTGGGAAATCAAAGTGATAGTGTTGAAAGTGTCGCCAACCAGTTTATCGAGTTTTTTCAACAAACCCACCTTAGTGAGCAGTTTTTAGGCTGGCCGGAACGCTTTTTCGGTTGCCTGAATTCAATTAATAGTCGATGGATAGATCAAGGTCTCGCCAAAAAACTCCCCGTGATTCAACGTTATTGGACAGGAGCAACAAAATGAAAAAAGCATATATGACTTTTTATAGCTTGGTATTCGGGATTATCAGTTTATCTGCCCAGGCAATATCACCTGGGGCATTGCCTTTACAATCCGGCTGGGAACATGCCAATTATGAATTAACCGACAAACAGCAGATTGAGGCCTTTGAATCCTTAATTAAAAAGGCGGATGCCATCAAAAAACAGTCGCCACAACAACCCGATGTTTTAATCTGGCGAGGGATAATTTATGCCAGCTATGCTGGTATTAAAGGCGGCCTGAGTGCGTTATCCATGGCAAAAACAGCCAAAGCCGATTTGGAAAAAGCGATTGAAATTGATAAACAGGCATTGAATGGTTCGGCCTATACTACGTTGGGGACTTTGTACTACAAAGTACCTGGTTGGCCATTAGGTTTCGGGGATAAGGCGACAGCAGAAAAGTTACTAAAAAATGCCTTGAGATTAAATCCGCAAGGTATTGATAGTAATTACTTTTATGCGTTGTTTTTAATGGATGAAAAACACTATAAACAAGCTGAGTCTTATCTGTTATTTGCTAAAAAAGCGGCTCCCAGAGCAGATAGACCACTGGCAGATAAAGGCCGTTTACTGGAAATCGACAAGGCGTTGGCTGAAGTGAGCACACATATGAATGACCAAATCGATGCAAATACTGCTAATTGAAGACGATCTGTCATTGGCGCAGGGACTTATGCGTTCGCTGCGCCATGACCGTTTTACCGTCAATCATTTAAGCTTGGGCCGTCAGGCAATTAACAGTATTAAAACCGCTGCTCCGGATATCGTGATCCTTGATCTGGGCTTACCGGACATGGATGGTACAGCGGTATTGGCAGAGATCCGTAAGGTGAATGCAAGCTTACCAATATTGGTATTAACGGCTCGAGGCAGCATCAATGATCGGGTTATTGGGCTGGATGCCGGTGCTGATGATTATCTGGCCAAACCATTTGATATCGACGAACTGCTGGCCAGGTTAAGAGTTTTTGAACGTCGTCTGAGCAGCCAGCAACATGCCGCATTGCAGATTGGCCCCGTCAGTCTTGATAACAAAACCATGCAGTTAAAAGTCGATGATGCCCTGGTTGAGTTACCGCGTCGCGAATTTATGTTACTGAAAATCCTGATGGAGAATGTCGGACGGGTGCAGACTCGAGACAGTCTTGAATCCAAGCTTTACAGTTGGGGAGAGGAGGTAGCAAGTAATGCTGTTGAGGTACATGTGCATCATTTACGCAAAAAACTTCCGGAAGGGTTTATCAAAACCATTCGCGGTGTAGGCTATCAAATCAGTAATCAATGAAATCTATCCGACTGTATTTACTGCTGATATTGGTCGCCACGTTGATATTGGTGATGTTTGTGTCCTTGCTGAAAGGCTACCAGTCCAGTATCGAAACCGCACAAGGCTTATTTGATGAACGGTTGGTGAACACCGCTGAGTTAATTGCATCAACACATGTTGCTCAAACCACTGCCGATTCTGCTCAAAGACCCACCAGTGATTATCTGTTTTTTCAAATATGGGATGCCAACGGGCAATTGTTAACGCGATCCGACACAGCGCCCCATATCGCGCTGAGTCGTTTTGAAAAAGGCTTTTATGATGTAAATTTTAAGGGCTTTCGTTGGCATAACTATGTTTATCCCGATCCCCAATTCCAACGGTGGATTATCGTTGGTGAGCGTAGTGATGTTCGCAGCTCTATGGCCGAAGATATTGTTTTAGCAACCATTTTGCCGGCATTTTTTGGCATCGTCATCGCTGCCATTTTAATCTGGTGGCTTATCGGGACGGGGTTAAAACCGTTAAAAAATCTTTCCAGACAACTTGCCAGTAAACAGGCTGATGATTTAAGGCCGATTGAACTGGCTGACTTGCCAAAAGAAATGAACCAATTGGTTAAAATTATTAACCAGTTGTTCTGGCGGTTAGACCAGAGTTTTCAACGCGAGCAACGATTTGCTGCTGATGCGGCACATGAATTACGAACGCCCATCAGTGCCTTACAGATTCATTTACATAATCTGCGACAAACCTATGGCGTCAACACTGAAGACTGGCAACTCATGCAGGCAGCTGTTGATAGAATGGGCCATCTGGTTAACCAAATCCTTATGTTGTATCGAACAGCACCTGAACAAATTGCCGCAAAAGCTGAATCAATTGATCTGTATAAATTGACCAGCGATGTGATTGCCCGTGATTATCAGCAATTTGACAAACGCCAGCAACATATTGAATTGATTGGTGATTCAGTCATTATCCAAGGCCATATGTTTGCATTGGAAACGCTATTACAGAACCTGCTGAACAATGCCAGCAAATATGCGCCAACAAATGGGCATATCGTGATTCATGTCCATCAGACTGAAAAAGGTGTGCGATTAACCGTTGAAGATGATGGACCAGGAATTCCACCGGACCAGTATGAACGTATTTTTGACCGGTTTTATCGGTACCAGAACGAAAACAGTGATCTGCAATTACCAGGGTGTGGTCTGGGACTGGCCATTGTTCGACATATTATCGACATGCATCATGCCGATATTAAACTCACCCAGTCTACCTTTGGGAGTGGCCTCAAGGTCGTGATTGATTTTCCTGTGGCGTTCAATACATGATGAAATATTTTTTTATATGCATGGCTATCCTGCTGATTCCATTGAATAGTTATGCTGCACCACCAGTATTTGAGATCTTGATAAAAGATCATCTGTTTTATCCTGATGAACTGGTTATTCCAGCCAATACCAAGGTTAAATTATTGGTCAAAAATCAAGATGCAACGCCCGAAGAATTTGAAAGCTATGAACTCAACCGCGAAAAAGTGATTCCGGGAAATACCCAGGCGATTATTTTTGTCGGGCCGTTACCACCCGGCATTTATCCATTTTTTGGCGAGTTTTTTCCTAAAACAGCTCAAGGCAAAATTATTGCCAACGGAAGTGGGGAATAACCATGCTACTGAATAGCGTTATTCTGGTGTTACGTGAGGTTCTGGAAGCCGCCATGGTGGTCAGTTTGTTCATGGCCTTCACCACTGTGAGCCAGCAATCTCGAGGCTTTCTGCTCAAAGCCATCCTACTTGGATTGATTGCCGGGGCTACTTACGCGTATTTTTTACCGGAAATTTCAAATTGGCTGGAAGGTATTGGTCAGGAAATCACCAATACCATCATCCACGTCGGTATTTATCTGTTTCTAACCGGCTTTTTATGGCTTATTTCCAGCAATATCGTCTTACCAAATCGATTAGTTAAAGCGGTGATGATGGCAGCGATTATCCTGGCAATCAGCCGGGAAAGTGCCGAAATCATGCTCTATATTTCCGGGTTTAGCAGCGACCATTTTTTAATGCAGTCTGTGTTATCAGGCAGTCTCATTGGTTTAGGCATTGGGGTCAGCTGCGGTATTTTTTTATACCACTTGATGATTGCTCTGAAGCCAGCAGCGGCGACCAGATTTATCTGTGTTCTGGTGGTGATCGTTGGCGGTAGCATGATGTCTCAGGCCACTCAGTTTCTCATCCAGGCGGACTGGTTGGCCTCAACAGAACCGGTTTGGGACAGTTCTCATATTATCAGCGAACACTCGTTACCTGGTCAGTTGCTGTATGCCTTGATGGCGTATGAAGCGACGCCAACATGCAGCCAGATAGTGATCTATCTGACCAGTCTGGCACTGATGATACTGGTCATTGTTGTGGCGCGTTTTTTACAGGCTCAATCGAAATATGATTAATCTTCGTCACACAGCTTTAGTGTTAACCAGCCTTTTACCCATGCTCAGTCATGCCGATGGTAATCCGGTTGATAAAGTCTATGCTCCTTATGTGCAGCCACTGGAACGTGAAATTGAATGGCGAATGACGGACTCCGACGGCCGACGGGTTCAACGATTAGGATTGGGTAAAAGCCTTACCGATCGGTTGTTTATCGAAGGTTATTTGATTGGCGAAGATAATCAAAATAATGATTTTCGCTTGCAGGCTTTTGAAGTTGAAGCACTTTGGCAACTGACCGAACAAGGGGAATACGGCATTGATTGGGGACTGATCACCGAACTCGAACGGCAACGTGATGATGAAAACTGGGAAGTAGCCGCAGGATTAATTGCCCTGAAAGAGTGGGGCAGATGGGTGGCAACCAGTAATCTATGGCTTAAATATGAATGGGGTGAAACCCAGGAAAGTGAATTTGAAACGGCTTTATCATTGCAAACCCGTTATCGACTTTCTCGTTATTTTGAACCGGCCATTGAGTTTTATGGCGGCGAAGATACGCGTGCTCTAGGGCCGGTGTTTCTTGGAGATATCAGCCTTTCACCTGGCAAAAAACTGCATTGGGAAGTGGGCGTGCTGACTGGATTATCCTCCAAAACTGCTGATACCAATTGGCGAGCCTTGCTGGAATATGAATTTTAATGCTATTGCATTTGTGAAATACAGTCTTTATAAGTCTGATTTTTAAAATTATCTATAGCTTGCTGCTTGCCTTCATTGGTTTCCGCTACAGATTGTTGGTAGGCACTGAGCAATAACCCGCGGGTCACATTGCCCATGGCATTCTCCATGGCTTTGTGGATCGGCGTATTCATTTGACGAAATAACATATACGAGCCGGCTTTGCTGGCCCAGTCATCACATACTTTTGTATCAGCGGGTGTTTCAGCGTGAATCGTAAGTGAAAAAAGCCACATTGTGACAATCAATAGCACGATCTTTGTTTTTTTCATGATGCTTCCTGTTTTATATACAGGTTACATTTACGCCTGTGCAGATGAAAATTGTGTCAAGATTGTTTGTTACAACAGAAAAGTGGAGAGCGGATTCGCTCTCCACTATCTTTTTAAAGATCGCTATGCGGACCAAATACTTCGTAATGAATTTGATCTGCCGCCACGTTTAAATCCAGTAGCTGCTGTTTGATAAACCGCATGAATTCAATTGGCCCACAAATATAAAAATGACCATCCGTCAGGGGCAACTCAGATTGCAATCCGTCTAATTTCAGCAGACCTTTTTGTGCCAGTTCATCACCAGAGTCATCCTGTTTATACCAATAATAATAATGTAACTGATCCAATTCATTTGCTTTGCTTTTAAGCTGCTGCGCATAGGTGTGCTGATTTTTATTCTCACAGGCATGTAAAAACCATATGTTTTGTTTTGATTGATTGACAATCAAGGTCTCCAGCATTGCCATCATAGGTGTAATGCCTACACCAGCAGAAATCAAAACGGTCGGCTTATCCATATGAGCTAGATAAAAATCACCGGTGGGCGGCATTAATTCAATACGATCACCGACTTGAACTGTGTCATGTAAATGATTGGACACTAATCCTGCTTGTGGCTTGGATTCACGTTTAACACTGATGCGATAGCTTTCACCATTAAATTTATCGGAAATAGAATATTGTCTGATTTCTGTATTTTCGGCCTGCTCTGGTTTTACTTTAACCGCCAGATATTGGCCCGGTTGGTAGCTAGCAATTTCACCTCCATCCACGGGCACAAAGGTAAAGCTGGTCACCAGTTCTGATTCTGGTGTTTTATCTTTTACTTCGAATAATCTAGGCCCGGTCCAGCCACCGGTTTTATTTTGGTAATCGCTGTAGATATCCTGCTCTCTGCCAATCAACACCTTGGCCAATAACCCATAGGCTTCAACCCAGGCCTCGGCCACTTCATCAGTAAATTCATTAGGTGCCATTTCACGCAGCGTTTCAATTAAATGATGACCGACGATTTGGTATTGGTCTGGCTGAATATCAAAACTGACATGTTTATGAGCTACTCTTTCGACCAATTCGCCTAAAGCACCCAGATCATCAATATGCTTGGCGTACATCGCCACGGCACTGAACAAGGCAAACTGCTGTCTTCCGGTGGCCTGATTAGCAAGGTTAAAAATATCTTTTAATTCAGGGTTGTGACTGAACATGCGTTTGTAAAAATGATCGGTGACTTCAACTCCGGCATTTTCCAGTAACGGCAGGGTGCTTTTGACGATTTCAATGGTTCTGCTATCCAACATAAATAACCTCATAACTATTGCAACGATTGCTATCAACCGATTCCTTAAACGCCTTTCGTAGTAAGCGTGCCAATTAGATAAAGCATGAGAATCAATTAGACAGGACTTTATAAAACTCTATTAAGATCATAATGACACATATAAACAAACATGTCGTTGAGACATTATAGTGAGAGATAGACCTTGATTGAATACTTTAAGTGCCTAAGCTGTATGTTGCTTCAACCTTATTGCTTTCTGACCAACAGCATTAATATCGATAATAACCTAAACACTGAGCTGGATCTTAAAACGGTAACCAATAAATTTCAAAAACGATAATTTCTGCAATCACTCGGGGAGATTGAAACGGGAATGAAGTATCTCACTATTTAACGAAAAAAAACCCGACATCAATGATGCCGGGTTCTTAATTTTACTTAACTGTCTATTTATTAACTATAGACTTTTTCTAGCTGTATTACAGGCTAAATACGCTCAGAACACCACCCAGGTTAGTCCAGCTAGACAGTGCTTTGTAAGCACCAACTGCGCCCAGACCATCTGTGTCATTTTCCAAACTTGGGATAGCCATACCGATACCAGCCCAACCACCTACACCAGACAGGATAGAAATATACTGTTTGTTGTTGTGTTTGTAGGTGTTGACGTTACCGATAATGCCAGATGGCGTTTTGAATCTCCACAGTTCACGGCCTGATTGGGCATCGACTGCTTTGATATAACCTTCCAGCGTACCGTGGAACACAACGTCACCTGCGGTGGCCAAAGCACCTGACCAGACTGAGAAGCGCTCTGGGTTGGACCAGACGATTTTACCTTCACGCGCATCCCAGGCAATGAAGTTACCCATGTGCGTGTCACCTTCTGGTGGGTACATGCTCAGTGTCGCACCAACGTATGGTTGACCGGCTACGTATTCAACTTCGAATGGTTCGTAGTCCATACAAATATGGTTGGTTGGTACATAGAACAGACCCGTACGTGGTGAGAAGGCAGCAGGCTGCATATCTTTGCTACCCTGTGCTGCAGGACAGATACCGGTTGTGTTTACATCTGCACCGTTACGGGCTGTAGAGTATTTCGCTACACGATCCGGTAAACCGGTTTTGATGTTAATTCCTGTCGCCCAGTTAACAGTAGGGTCAAATTTTTCTGCAACCAGCAATTCACCTGTTTCACGATCCATGGTGTACGCAAAACCATTACGGTCAAAATGCACTAACATTTTACGCATTTTGCCTTTAATTTTTTGATCGACCAGGACATTTTCATTGATACCGTCATAGTCCCATTCATCGAAAGGCGTCATTTGGTAAATCCATTTCGCCACACCGGTGTCTAAATCACGACCAAACAGAGACATTGTCCATTTGTTGTCACCCGGACGTTGTACCGGATTCCAGGTAGATGGGTTAGCAGAGCCATAGTAGAACTGGTTCAGATCTGGATCATACGAATACCAACCCCAGGTTGTACCACCACCAATTTTCCACTGGTCACCCTGCCAGGATTTCAGTGAAGAATCCTTGCCAACAGGTTTCAGCATTGCCATGGTTTTGTCTGGATCAACCAGCATTTCGTCATCAGGACCGGTGCTATAGGCTTTATAAACGGTGTTACCGTCAAAATCATAAGCTTGCACATAACCACGAACGCCAAATTCACCGCCTGAAATACCGACGATGATTTTGTCATCAAAAACATGTGCGGCCGCAGTACTGGTCGCACCGACTTTTGGATCGTCACGCTTGTCAGACCAGACCGCTTCACCGGTTTCCATATCCAACGCTACCAGAGTGGTATCAGCCTGGTTCAGGAAGATTTTGCCATCGCCATAAGACAGGCCACGGTTGACGGTGTCACAGCACATGACAGGAACCGTTTCATCGTAGTTTTGTTTTGGCTCATATTTCCATTTGATGGCGCCATCGTTGTTCAGATCAAGCGCATAAACGATGTTAGGGAAAGGAGTATGGACATACATCGTGCCATCAATAACTAAAGCGTTACCTTCGTGACCACGTAATACGCCGGTTGAGAAAGACCAGGCCATGTTCAGATCTTTGACATTGTCTTTGGTGATTTGAGTCAGTTCGCTGTAACGCGTATTTGCATAGTCACCAGCGGGCATAACCCAGTTGTTATCATTTTTTTGCATTTCCAGGAGTTCATCTGCAGCGACCAGACCTGGTACGGCTAACCCCATCATTGCAATTGATAATGTTTTCAGCTTCATAAAGTTTTCCTCTTTATTAGTATGATGCATGTCAAAAAAAGTTTTGTAGCATGCAGTGACTAGGATAGAGGTCACCTTCCTTTGTGTCATGGTGCAGTTGTCTCAAAAAGCTGTAAGAGTTTCTCTCATAGAGTGGTAGGCAAAGCGGTTAAATCTGATGACAGTTAAAGATGAAAAATCAACAGGCATCAGACAGTTAGCTCATATGGTTGTTAACATATTGACTCAATGTTTTATTGTTGACCCTGTTGATCAATATCATTTGACCTCATTGCTAGGGCGTGTTGATCTTTCATCTCCACCACTGCTGGACGAGGAAACACTGTTCCATTGATGATATACCGAACTAAACGGTAAATGGGGCTGGCAAGTAAACGTCAAAGTACCTAAACCTAACGGGCCGGTGGCCCATTTAGCCCTTTATATACATGCCAGCATGCTGCTGACTGAGGTGAATTTTTCTCGTGGCTTGCCTAATTTCTGGCCCAGTTCTACTTCGACAGCATCAATGACTTTCCAATCATTAAACGTTACAAACTGAATATTTTTAGCTTGCAGATGCTCAATCAAACTCTTTTTGCCATAAGCGAATTGATGAACAAATTCAGGCATATCTTCTATTATTTGATTCACCGTATCCTGGGCGCATTCGCGATTTGTACCTATCACACCGTTGGGTCCACGTTTCACCCAACCGGCTGTGTACATTCCAGGCACAATCTCACCATGTTCGTTAATAAGCCTTGAGTTTATATTGGAAAGGGTGCCTTTTTTGTTGTCGATCGTTAGCCCAGCAAATTGAGAACCATTAAACCCTACACAAGTAAAAGCGAGACCACCTGGTATCTCCACTAAATCATTGGAAGGGATGACAACTTGCTTAAAAGCAGGTCCCTCAAAGCGAGTTTTTTCAAACACAATTGACTGTAGCTGTTTATCCCCTTGAAACGCTTTTGGGTTCAACATGAACTCAATTGATATTTGCTTTTTACTTGTGTCTGGTGTCGTCGTAAAATTTGAACGATAAGTCTCAAAGACCCGATGATTTTTCTTTGCTATCAGATTGGATATTTCATCCAGTTCTTGTTGGCATTTCTCACCTAATTCCAGATGTTTGGGGTGAATTGCAACGCTACAATTCTCCAGCTTTCCCAATTCATGGAGTTCTTTGGTGGTGAATTTCGCTTGAATTGGGCCTCTTCTGCCAACGAGATTGATATGGTTGATTTTACTTTGGCTTAATAGATCAAGAGCCTGTTCAGGAATATCTGATTTTCTCAATTCATCTATCGGTTTCGCTAAGACTCGGCATATATCAATTGCCACGTTGCCGTGACCGATAATAACGGCTGAATCGTGGGTAAAATCAAACCTCAATGATTGATAATCAGGATGGCCGTTGTACCAGCCGATGAAATTGGAGGAGGGGTGGACACCGATTAAACTCTCACCTTCAATGCCAAGCTGTGAACTCTTGGTCATGCCCGTTGTAAAAACCAGAACATGATAGAGCTGCATCAGCTCGTTTATTTGTATGTCTTTCCCAACTTCCACATTTCCCAGATATGTGACTGAAGGGTTTTCTGCAATTACATCAAGTGTTTGCGAAACATTCTTCAATTTCTGGTGATCAGGTGCTACACCATAACGGATCAGTCCATAGGGACAGGGCAACTTTTCTAAAATAGTTATCTCTGTAGAAATGCCAGAATTTAACAGGGCTTCAGCAACATAAAATCCGCTTGGACCACTTCCAATAATAGCGACTTGAAGTGGATGATTATTGGCATTATTCATGTTGATTCACCTTTGAATTAAAAGCCTAATGATGATTTTCGTTCTTCAGCACCAGCATACGGTGATTCTTTCATAGTGATTTTGGGCATCACTTTCGAACGCCTTGCATTAATTTCAATCCATTCATTTAGGTGCTCAGGCAAATCCAGATCTTCGTATATCGCTTGAACCGGGCATTTCGGAATACATGCACCACAATCTACGCAGACATCAGGGTCTATAAATAGCATCTTTTCACCGGCACGAAATGCTGAAACAGGACAAGCGGTGACACATTCTGTAAACCGGCAGCGTTGGCAATTATCAGTTACTAAAGTAGCCATAATCTTTCCTTTTTAAAGTGAGGTGTTAACGCTACGCCAGTGACACTTCTACTAAGTTGTCACTGAATGTCGTCGAATGACCCATATCTCCAAATTCTGCTGAACTAATACAGTTCACAGTGCCGTTGTTGAGTTGGCGCCAATAGCCAAGTGTTGCCACGATAATTCCTGAATTAACGTCTTCGGAAATTTTAGCGACTCCTTCAAAGGCGCCACGATCATTAAAGACACGTACTTGATCGCCTTCTTTCACACCACGGGTTACTGCATCCAATTCATTGATCAATACAAACTGTTCACCCTGGCGTTTTATCTTGTCTTCCACGTTGGCATAGCATGAGTTCAAGAAACCATGGCTCTTAGGTGAAATGATGTTTAATGGATATTTGGCTGCGAGCTCAGAATTGGTCTCAGGTGTTTCTCTGGAAGCCAGATAATCGGGCAAGCTGTCCAACGCTTCACCCGGTTGAAATCCTTCGTACATTTGACGAAATGGTCCCGCAACAAAGTTTGTAGCACCTTCAACCATAAAATGGCATTTACCGGTTGGTGTTGGAAACTCACCTTTGGCGTGACGCGCACGCACATCTTTGTCACCAAACGCTTTTAAACGTGCAAAGCCATGTTCACGCATATAGGCTAAATCAATGCCTTCACAGGTCGGAGAATCCCAGTCAACATAGTTTTCCAGGCACTCAGTATCCGACCATTTGAAATTTTCTTCTTCATACCCCATGCGTTTAGCTAACTGCCTGAATATTTCATTATTCGGCTTCGCTTCACCCGGTGGTTCTATACATTTGGTGTTGTAGGTAAGGTAGAGATGTCCCCATGACAGAATCATGTCCTCCATTTCTGCCCCCATTGCAGCAGGTAACAAAATATCGGCATAGGTGGCCGTGTCAGAAATGAAATGCTCGGCCACAACTAAAAACAGATCTTCACGCTCCAGACCTTTAATAATTTTGTCAGTTTCAGGTGATTGGGTGATGGGATTGGTATTCCAGACCATCATCGATTGAATGGGGGTTTCAAGTTGCAGTTCACCAGTGAGAGCGCGACCAATCTGTAAATTGTTCACCACAGGCGTGCCTTCGGGAATGAGATCTGGGCGGCAAATAACGTCAAACTTATAAGGATGTTCCCACACTGGGAATTGCAATGCACCACCACCCACATGACGCCATGCGCCTATCAATGCTGGCAGACATGTAGCGGCACGAATAGCTTGACTGCCACCATAGGTGCGTTCCAGGGCAACTCCCAAACGAATGGCGGCTGGAGGGGTTGTTGCATATTCACGTGCAAATTTACGAATATCATCGGCAGGAATGCCGGTTATTTCTTCAGCCCATTCTGGTGTTCTGGTTTTTGCTCGCTCTGCGAGTTCTGCATAACCCACCGTATAATTGTCAATGTAGTCTTGATCTTGCAACCCTTCACTAATAATGACATTAATCATCGCCATGGCTAATGCACCATCTGTCCCGGGTTTTGGTGCAATATGCCAATCCGCCTCTTTTGCCGTTTTTGAGGCATATGAATCAATTACCACAACTTTGGCACCATTTTTCTGGGCCTCATTGATAATTCTCCAGTGGTGCAGGTTTGTGCTTACTGAGTTACAAGCCCAAATGACAATATATTTTGAATGGCTAAAACTTTCGGGATCTACGCCAGCGGTAGGGCCTACCGTTAATAACCATGCAGTGCAGGATCCTTCACCGCAAAAAGTACGTTCACAAACGGTTGCGCCCATGCGGTTAAAAAAGGCATCACCACCATTCAAACCATGTACCAAGCCTTGGTTGCCTAAATAGCTGTTTGGGATAATCGCGTGTGGACCATCGGATGCGATAATGGCTTTCCATTTATTTGAGATTTCATCCAACGCCTCATCCCAGGAAATACGTTTGAATTGTTTGCTACCCTTTGGTCCTGTGCGTTTTAAAGGGTAGAGCAGACGATCGGGGTGATAGTGACGTTTCTCATAATCTTTCAGTTTCACGCATAAACCACCTTGAGTCATGGGGTGGTCAGGGTTACCTCTAACACCAATCAGTTTTTCATCCTGCACCTTGAACTGCATAGAGCAGGTATCTGGGCAGTCATGAGGGCAGCCACCGTGAAATGTCTGGATTTCTTCAGCGATTTGATTCATTTCTCTAACTCCTTGAATATCTTTAAGTAACGTAACATTAGCTGTTATGCAAGCCAATTTTAATTACGTTCATCTACCCCCAATAAATATATAAAAGCCTCACTTCGCACCAAGTAAAAGATATTTTTATATCTGATGGGATGGTTAGTAAGTATTAAACGCCTAAATCTACTAATCTTCGACAGATATATGCCTGGAGAACTCGGGCAGATTTCCCGTCAGAAAACTTGGCATAACGATATGCGTAGTGTTGTCGTAAAGATGCGGTTAAGGTAAGTCTGTAGATCCCTGTTTCATGAATTTTTTCAGCGCAAGTGTTTATGTTTAGTTCCTGCCATTATCCCGGTGCATTCCAGCTTGTCAGCCGGGGTTCAATCAGGGAGAATCAAGCCCCTAATTTTTTAACTCTAGAAAGTCATTCAATGGTTACCGGTGAACTGAAAAGCCAAGTCGATAAAATATGGGAAACATTCTGGACAGGGGGCGTCAGTAATCCACTGACCGTTATCGAACAATTCACCTATCTGCTGTTTTTACGCCGGTTAGATGAAACCCAGCAGCTGGAAGAGAAAAAAGCCAATATGATTGGCGGCCAGGTTAAAGCGCCGTTGTATCAACCGCAGCATCAACTGTTTCGTTGGCATAGTTTCAAAGATCGCGATCCCCAATCGATGTTTGCCTTATTTACCCAACCCCAACCAGAAACCGACAACCTAACGGTATTCGAGCATATGAAGCAGGTGGGTAATCAGGCTGGTGTGTTCGCCCAGTATATGAAAGGTGCGACCTTTATGATCCCCACGCCAAAGTTGCTGGATCAGGTGGTGCAGATGATCGACAAAATCCAGATGGAGGATCGCGACACCAAAGGCGATTTATACGAATATCTGCTCTCCAAAATTGCCTCTGCCGGCACCAACGGCCAATTCCGTACACCGCGGCATATCATCAAAATGATGGTGGAAATGATGCAACCCAATCGCGAAGACACCATTTGCGATCCGGCCTGTGGCACTGCGGGCTTTCTGGTGGCTTCGGGTGAATATATTTACCAGCATCATCCTGATTGGCTGCATGATCAAACCTTCCGTGAACACTTCAATAGCGGTATGTTTACCGGCATCGAGTTTGATAGCACCATGCTGCGCATTGCCGCAATGAACCTGCAATTGCATGCCGTTGATAAACCCAATCTGATTGGTCTGGATGCTTTAGGCGAATCCAATGCCAGTAGTCGTGAACAATTCAGCCTGATTCTGGCCAACCCACCGTTTAAAGGTTCGCTGGATTACGATGGTGTGGAAAGCTCACTGCTCAAAACCGTCAAAACCAAAAAAACCGAGTTGCTGTTTATCGCCCTGATCTTACGTATGCTCAAAGTCGGTGGCCGCAGTGCGGTGATTATTCCTGATGGTGTGTTATTTGGTTCATCCAATGCCCATAAACAACTGCGTCAAACCCTGGTGGAAAAACAACGCCTCGAAGCTATTATTTCCATGCCCAGTGGTGTGTTTAAACCCTATGCAGGGGTCAGTACGGCAGTAGTCATTTTCACCAAAACCAATAACGGCGGCACTGACAATGTCTGGTTTTACGATATGCAAGCCGATGGTTATTCCCTCGACGATAAACGCAGCCCGATTAAAAACAATGATATTCCTGACATCATCCATCGCTTCAAAAACCGCGACAAAGAAGCAGACCGCAAACGTACCGAACAAAGCTTTATGGTGCCCTTCGATGAAATCAAACAAAACGACTGGGATTTAAGCATTAACCGCTATAAAGAAGTGGTGTATGAACAGATGGAATTTGATTCACCAGACAAAATCATTGCTGAGATAGAGCAATTGGATAAAGAGCGTGAGCAAGCCTTGCAGATGCTTAAGGAGTTGTTGGGGTAATGGAAAACAACCTCATTCAAAATCTAACTGCTTTAAAAGCTTTGCCTGGCTCATGGGATATTTTTTCTTTTGAACAGCTAGTAAAAGATGTTTCTGGTGGTAATAAAAAGACCTTGAAATCTGATTTTTTAGATAAGGGTGAGTTTGTAATTGTCGACCAAGGTCAAAGTTTAGTTGCTGGTTATACAAACAACAGAGCTCTTCTTGTAAAGACACCACCTCCATATATTGTGTTTGGTGATCACACCAGAGCACTAAAATATATCGATGTCCCTTTTGCAATGGGGGCTGATGGAACCAAAGTTTTAAAATCCATAAATGACGAAACTGTTAACGGAAAGTATCTGTATTACTTTTTTTTGACTTTAAACATACCGAATACCGGCTATAACAGACATTTTAAATACCTCAAGTCTGTCAAAATCCCACTCCCACCACTAGCAGAGCAAAAGCAGATTGCTGCGATTTTGGATGCAGCGGATAGCCTCAGACAAAAAGACCAGCAACTGGTCGAGCATTACACCGCTTTGAGCCAATCCCTGTTTTTGGAGATGTTTGGTGATGTGTTTTTAAATAACAAACATTACCCCAAAGCTACTTTCAAACAGCTATTAGACAAAGTGCAAATTGGACCTTTTGGTTCTCAGTTGCATAAACATGACTATGTTGAAAATGGCGTTCCATTAATAAATCCTGTGCATATCGTTGAATCCAAAGTTTTACCCAGTAATTCATTTTCGATATTGAAGGAAAAATATGACAGCTTGCCAAATTACCATCTAAAAGAGGGTGATTTGATCATGGCCAGAAGAGGTGAAATGGGACGATGTGCTTTAATAACTAGAAAAGAAGAGGGTTTCTTCTGTGGTACTGGAAGTTTATACCTCAGACCAAACAATAACGTGAACTCTACTTTTCTTTTACACGTGATAACAAGCGATAGTGGCAAAAGTTATCTAGAGCGTAATGCTCAAGGCGTAACGATGATGAATTTGAATAAAAAAATTATTTTAAATATTGAGATCGGATTACCCCCAATCGAATTACAGAATCAATTTGAAGTGTCTATAAATTTAATCGAACAACAAAAACAGCAAGCCCAAGCCAATCTAGAAAAGTCCGAAGCTTTATTTAACAGCCTGTTACAACGCGCATTTACTGGCGAATTAACGGCTAATAAGGCAGCATAACGTCATGGTCCAATAGCAGGGAAGCATTGATGAGTAATTTTCAGTTTCTGCAAAACGATTTTCCGGCACTGTATGCCGATGCCGTTGAAGCAGAGCAACTGACGTTTCTCTCGCCTAAAGCCTCGGCGATTTTCTGCCGATCCAGCCTCGAAAATGCCGTTAATTGGCTGTATGACAACGACCGTTCTCTAAACCGTCCGTGGCGTGCCGACTTAAGCACCTTGCTGCATGAACACAGCCTTAAATCCTTATTTAACAATACCTTATTTAACGAACTTAATCTGATTCGTAAAACAGGTAATATCGCTGCCCATGGCAAAAGTGTGAGTCAGCAGGATGCGCTTGCCTCGCTGAAATACTTGTATCGTTTTATGCGCCATCTGGCGATTTATTACGGCAAACAAACTCCCGAATTGCAGGTATTTGATGAAGCCTTAATCCCACATGGCCCAGCCACTCAGCCCAATGCACAACAACTGGCCGATACCGTAGCCGATGTGGCAGCCAAAAACGCCATCGAGCGCGAAGCTGAAACCAAACAACGTGAACTGGCTGAACAAAACACTCAATTAAAACAACAACTCGAATACCAAAAAAGCTTATTCGCCGAACGCAAACAGGCGCGTGAACAGTCGATCAATATTGAAGCCGCGGTGCCTTTGTTGGTATCCGAAGCCGAAACCCGCCGTCGTTATATTGATTTATCCCTCAAAGAAGCCGGTTGGGATAATCTGCAGGAGGGATATCACCTTGAATATCCCGTGACCGGCATGCCAAAAAGCACCAATCCATCAGGCAAAGGCTATATCGATTATGTGCTATGGGGGGATGACGGTTTGCCATTGGCGGTGATTGAAGCCAAAAAAACCATGGTCGATTCGCGTAAAGGCAAACATCAGGCGGAGTTGTATGCAGATTGTCTGCAGCAGTTAAAAGGGCAGCGGCCGATTATTTTTTATAGCAGTGGTTTTGAAACCTATATTTGGGATGATCAGTTTTATCCAGAACGTGAAGTTCAGGGTTTTTACAGCAAAGACGAATTGCAGTTACTTATCGAGCGACGCAGCACCCGAACTGATTTACGTGATTTTAAAGTTAATGAAGCCATTGCCGGGCGAGCCTATCAGTTAGAAGCCGTGGCTCGGGTCGCTGAAAATACCGTTACCCAAAACAGTCAAGGCGAATTACGGGGCAGGGCGCGGCAAAGTTTATTAGTGATGGCGACGGGCAGTGGTAAAACCCGCACGGCAGCTGCGATTGTCGATATGCTCACCAAATGTAACTGGGCCAAGCGGGTATTATTTTTGGCAGATCGGAATGCCTTGGTATCTCAGGCAAAAAACAATTTTAGTGAGTTGTTGCCGCATTTATCTGCCATTGATTTAACCAAAGAAAAAGAAGATAACGGCACCCGATTGGTGTTTTCAACGTATCCCACCATCATGAACCGCATTGATGGCATGCGAAATACCGATACCCGTTTTTACGGTATCGGGCATTTTGATCTGATTATCATCGATGAAGCGCATCGTTCAGTATATCAGAAATACAAAGCCATTTTTGATTATTTTGATGCCTTGCTGATTGGGCTGACCGCCACACCCAAAGCCGAAGTCGATCACAATACATACGGCTTATTCGGCATTGAAGATAACAATCCGACTTTTGCCTATGAACTGGATAAAGCCGTTGAAGAAGGCTTTTTAGTGCCACCCAAGGCAATATCGGTACCGCTGAAATTTATGCGTGAAGGCGTGCATTACAATCAATTATCTGACTATGAAAAAGCCCAGTATGAAGAAAAGTTTGGTGATCCCACCCAGGGTGAAGCGCCGGATGAGATTGAAAGTGCGGCGCTGAATAAATGGTTATTCAATACTGATACCGTGGATAAAGTACTTGATTATTTAATGACTTACGGCATTAAAGTGCAGGGCGGTGACAAACTCGGTAAAACCATTATTTTTGCCAAAAGTCATGCACATGCGTTGTTTATAGAACAACGTTTTAATAAAAATTATCCTGAATATGCCGGGCATTTTTTACGGGTCATTGATAACTACGAATCGAAAGCCCAGGATCTGCTGGAAACGTTCGTTGATCCTTATGAAGAACATAATCCGCAAATCGCCGTGTCGGTCGATATGATGGATACCGGTGTTGATGCGCCACGCGTGGTGAATCTGGTGTTTTTTAAACCGGTGAAATCGCCTACTAAATTCTGGCAGATGATTGGTCGTGGTACGCGTTTATGTCCTGATTTGTTTGGACCGGGGCAGGATAAAACGCATTTTGTCATTTTTGATTATTGTCAGAACTTTGAGTTTTTTGATGCGAATCCGGATGGTGTGCAGGGAAGACTGGTTAAAAGCCTGATTCAACAAGTGTTTGAAGCAAAGCTGGAAGTCGCCATGCTGATTCGCGGCAACATTGAGCGAACTGAAGAGCAGGGGGCTTTGGCGGAAAATTATATCAGTGAGTTGTATCAAGCGATTTCGGGATTAGATAGAAACCGTTTTGTCGTCAAAGCTAAACTCAGATATGTCGTAGAGTTTAGTGATAAGGAACGCTGGCAGAATTTATCCAAAGGCGATTTGCTCGATATCAATACAGAACTGGCCAACCTGGTTCTGGCTGATAAAGACGATGATGAGTTTGCCAGGCGTTTCGATATTTTAGTGCTGAATTTCCAAATTGCGTTGTTGACCGGTTCGCATAGCCTGAGTCAATTTATTAATAAGTTAAGCAGCACCGCTAATGCCTTGTTAAAAAAGCAGAATATTCCTGCAGTGGCCCTGCAAAAAACGCTGTTAAATGAGCTGCAAACAGAACAATTCTGGCAATCCATCAATGTGAATCGTCTGGAGGATGTGCGCGTAGCCTTACGGGATTTGATGAAATATCTCGATAAAGATCAACAACCTATTGTCGAGACGACATTTGAAGATACGCTGGATCATGATGGTGTCAGCATCCATGAGCCAATCGGCACTTATATCACGCTGCAGAGCTACAAAGACAGGGTAGAGTCATATGTGCGAAGTCACAGTGATCATCTGGTGATTCAAAAGCTAAAGAGCAATAAAGCCATTACCGAAACCGAAATCAATTTACTGGAAAGCATCCTGTTTGATGGCAAAACAGTGGGTACCAAGCAGGATTATATTGATACCTATGGTGATAAACCGTTAGGCGTGTTTATTCGAAATATTGTCGGTCTGGATATGGCTGCCGCTCAAGCGCATTTTGCCGAGTTTATTCAGGCTGGTAATCTGAAAGCCGACCAAATGACCTTTATCAACAACATTATCAGTTACCTGACAAAAAATGGTGTGATTGATAAATCCATGTTGTTTGAACCGCCATTTACCCATATTCATGACCAAGGCTTGCTGGGTGTGTTCGATGATGCTGCCGCGACCAAAGTGATTAGTTTGATTGATCATGTGAATGGCAATGCATTGGCGAATGTCAGTTAGCTATGTTTTTGGAATACATTAAGAAAATAAAAGACGTCATCAGTCTTAAAGAATGGTTGGATGATCTACGTTATGCCAAACGAGCAAATGCATCCTTCGGATGCAAGAGAAATGCATGAATATCTGAAACGAAAAAATCTTTATGATGATATTAAGAATCTGAGAACATCTAAATTTCTTGATTAACCAAATTACCAACCATTCAGAATTTAAAATCTTGTGGGGTTTGTATCGTAAAAACGTGTGACTATTACTAAAAGCGTGTCTATTCAGTTACATATAAGCCATTGATTTCAAATGAAATGGATTTTTCAGAGTACTAAAAGTCAGTCTATTTTTTTGTAGTAAAAGTAGAGCTTAAGCGTGAAATGGTAGTAAAAGTATGTCTTAAGCGACCTGACACTGCTTCAACATTTTCAAGCTAATCAATACTTGAGTATTGCTCAAAGTTATTCACGTTAGAAGCTAATCGGAAGTGCTAAGAAGAAATAACTGATTACGGAATATACTTAGATTTAAATCTATCTCGTTAGCTAAATACCCCATGTTCAATTCTGCCAAGCAAGTTCAAAACTTGTTCAGAGCCTTCTTTAGTTTTGGCTAACTCTAAAGGAGTTTTATTAGCTAAAGCTCGCTTTGGAGTTTTTAACCAATATTCAAAATTCTCTTCGCCAAGCACGTCCGTTGCCCGTGCTCGAACTTTTGCCAATATCTCATTTACATCATTACTTGGAGTTACCATAAATATCTCCTATATTGGAAATGAAATAAAATTATATTTATTGACATACTATTAATGACTGAAAAATGTCAACAAAGTAGTTGCGATTCACTATTCTAATGCTGCTAATGCTCTACCACACTTACAATATAATCTGGGTTCAAAAGTTGTTAATAAATCCAACCAGTTTTTTAGGTTTTTAGCTTCATCACCTTCAGTTGGTAAATAAACAAGTTCTGATATCCAGTCGCCAGAATACTTCAGCCATTCTTCAAGTTCGATATGAGCTGCAGCGGCATATAAGCCGATACCTAATAATGTTACTTGTGAATGCTCACCCACATAGTTTCTATATCGTCGTGCGAGAATCCCCACCTGGGCAGCAAGTTCAGTATTTCGTGTTCTTGCAGCAACGGAAGCCAGTCCTATTAAAATTGATAAAATTTCATCCTGTTGTGTTGTTTTATATAGTTGGTGTTTGGCATCTTTCAGGATCACAATAAGCTGATCTATATATTCATCCTCTAACATACATATCTGTGAAAAATTGATTAGAGGAGCAATTCCTTTTAAATTTAGCTGAAATTCTTCTTTGATGACCTCTTTATAAAGTTCTGGAGGTATTTTTTGTACAGGAATATTTCCCTCCAATGGCCCTGGTAGCATGAAATTAACTTCAAGTTCGAAATAAGGTGCTGGTGATGAGCCATCGGTATCAAAGAATAACTCCCCAAGCTTTAATTGGTTTAACTGGTTCTTAAATTTTAGTGCTGACGTATAAAGTCTTCCTACTAATTCTGATTTAAGCTGTTTCGTTGATTGATAATCTGGAAACCAGAAAGGATCTAATCTCAGATCAATCAAGCTTTGGCAATAAAATGTCATCGTATGACTGTCCAGGATCATCCGAGTAAAATTGTTATCGGGAACAACATCTTTTCTGAGGATGCATTTGTGAATAAGGGCTGCCTGAGTATACGAGGCGAGGCGTCTATAGAATGTCGGTTTGTCTTGAAATAATTGTAAAAGAGCGAGCTCACTATCTACAAGAATTATTAAGGCGTTTAGCAAATCCCACTTATATTCATTTTTATCTACCAGCTTAAGAAGCAATTTCTTTATACACGGTCCAAGGTCTGGATAAGTTTCTAGAAGAGTTATACCTAATTCGACTAAGCCGGTTTGTGAAATTAGTTCGCCTTGTGTGGATAAATTTTCAAAAACTTTAATAAGTACAGACTCATCAATCTCAATTTCGCCTAAAGATTTGATAATAGCTGAATGTGATGACATCAATAAGGCTGATTCTATACCTGCGAAAGCATCATGATGTAGTAGCGTATCAAGATGGACTTTTAGTTCAGACTGAGAATATTCAGAAATATTTTTACTATCCTTATGTATACCTATTAAACGTTCGTAATATTTGATGTTCTGAGGAACCATTGTTTCTAGTTTGTTTACTCCTTGATCAATTTCCTGGTCAAGCTTTTCAGTAATATAATAAGGAGTATTATTTAGATCATCTTGTAGATCATTTATTTCATCATCAGTGAGTTGAGCAACTTTTAGTTTTTTTCTCCAGTAGCTGACATCACTATAAGGTAATTGTCTCTTTGAAGATTCAAGATTAAATATAGATAATCGTTCATTGGTAACGACTGAAAACGGCCAAAAATCATCAAGTATAATAGTTTCTGATTCGTTTGAAAGACGAACTACATAGCCATACTCTGAGTGATTTTCTAGGGTTAAATCCCAAATATTTTGATTATTATCTTGTATTTTTACTACTTTATTATTGTTGGCGGCACTTTCTCTTACGGAGTTAAATAGCTCAGAGCGTTTAAATGAAATATTTAGATTTTGAACAGAAAGCTTCGAATCCAGTGCAATGCCAAGTTTATTTCGAAAAGCAGAGGTTGATATAAGTGTGTTTTTAATTGAGGGAGGGAATAACTCTAGAGCTATTCCTACCATTGCTAAACGTTCTTCTTCAGAAGGCCTCATTTATCAGAACCATCTTCGTAAATCTTACCGCTATTTATTTTCTCTATTTCATGTTCTGCCATAGAAATTAGCCAATTATATGAAGTTGGATCACTTGCTTTTAGCGGCTGAAGAACCTTTTCTTCGAGCCATCTCCAATACTGTTCTTTCATTTTTTTCGACATGCTAGTGGGGGTATACATCAATGTGCTTGCTGTTAATCCTGCTCCTATTCTTGCCATTTCAAAGCCAGTATCACCTAAAAAACAATGTGACCATCCTTGGTAATCAATGAATTTGAATAGCCAGTCAGATCTGGCAACACATAGTTCATAGTCACTATTTTCTAACCATTGCCCTTTTATGATGTCACTAAAAAGTTTGAATAATTCTGATAGCCACTTATGATCTCGTGGTAATTGGACAAAATGACTCATTTTTAAAAGTTGTATATTGTCTCTAATAGCTTTTAGTTCGGCTGTTTCACGAAGTATGCCTTGAGCTAAATAGGTTTTATTGAGATGGTAGTTAATCTCTTCGGATGTTAATGGAATAAATATATAACCAGCTTGTCTAAGTTTAGTTATATTTATAGCCCATTGTTCATAATTTAGTATTTCACGACATTTTAATGTTTCGAGGAGATCTAATGTTGTATTTATAGGAGTATTTTTTGATTCAAAAAGTCCGTTTAAATGATTATTCATGAATCTATCATCAATAATGACACTTTGAGCATCTTGAATTGTTGAGAAAATTTCTAAAGATGAGTGTTTGATTTCATCTTCCGAACTATCCTTTAAAATAGAAGAGGGAGCAATTCTTACAGAGCCAGATTGGATGCCTTCACATAAGATGACTCTAATCTTTTCTATAATGTCATCAGCTTTATTACTTTCTGTTTCAAAATTTTGTAATCCATTTTGTTCTTGTACATATTCTGAAGAGATAAATACTGTGAAATGCGACGCGATCTTATCCATAAGGTCTAGTTGCAAAAAGTATGTAACCGATAGGCTATCTAAATAAATATTTGATTTATCATCTATTTCAAATAAGTCAGGCCATTCTCCTTCATTTTTCGAAAGGTATCTAATCGCTTCATCTTTCTCTGCCTCAGTCATTATTCCAGACATATATAATTTATTTACTATCGATGAACAGCTACATAAATGGTTTGCAAAAGATGATAGGTCTGCAAGCTCCTTCATCAATGAATCGATTTTGTGCACAGGAAATGGCCTAACTACCAGCTTTTGAATTTTGTTCGTTTCTGACTCATCTTTTGCTATACATAGAAGTTGGGCTAGTTCGTTTCCTATTTCTAGTGCAAGCTCCATATTAGGAGTAAATTCTTGAGAAAGTACTTTGACTTTGTTATTTGAAATTAGGCGCCCGATAGTTTTAGCTTTTTCTATTCTTGAAGGCTGATGAAATCCTACTTTTTGTTTTTCTGTAAATAGCCAGCTTAAGGTGGAGTGGGGGATCTCTATCGCTTTAAAGCAGTCAATAATCTGTTTTAATAAACCAAGATATCCTAACGTCAATAGTGAGGTCTTATCGATACTAACTATTTCATGAGGTATAGAGATTGTTGATCTGATATTACTGAATGCTGGGATTAGAGCTCTGTTTATAAGTGCTCGAGTACTTGTGTTAAGCAGTGCCGGATATAAATAAAATTCAGTCAAAGACTTATTTAATTGTTCAGCTACCATTGATATCGGAGCAACACCATCATTTAAGGCTTGCCATACTTTTCTATCTCGTTCACGCCATTTTGGAATTAGTTCATAAAGATCTTGCAAACTTATTTGATGGATAGAATCACTTTCATTGGCATCACTAAACCATTGAGCTGTATAGCTTTCATCCTCCCACCCCATTGCGGTAGCAGTAAAATATGCCGACATAAGTACTTCAGGAGAGTTATTAGCTTTTCCAGCTGCAGCAATAATGAATTCTTTTGCTCTTCTACTTTGGACAACTTTTGCCAATTGACCAGCAGTTAACAACTCATTTGCTGTTCGTTGCTCGCGGTTTAACCATTCATTTTCAAGAAAAGGAAGCAGTAACTCCCAGTTCCCACTAGTAATTGCTATATTTATCTGTAAATCTCTGCAATAAGCTTCATTTATTTGAGCCGTTAATTTATCGAGTTCTGCTTGGCTATCAACTAAATTGCCTTCACGGTAAAGAGTCCATGCCCAGTGGGCTTGAAGAATATGTGATTGCAGGAGAAACTCTGGATGTTGTCTTAAAAATTCACCAATTTCTTTAAAGCCTCCGCATTCACTCCATGCGTTAACTAGAGTGTTCGCATCCTCAACGGCTTTTGTTTTTTCAAATAAACATAGAGAGTATTGGAGTAATTTGGGATGGTGTTTTCTAGTCTTTAAAGAGTTAACTAATATCACTAGATCATTGATATGGCCAGTTTTTTCATATTGTGAAACCAATAAAGAAGCTAAGTCGTGATCTTTGTCTTTACAAGTGGCAATTATTATTTTTAAGCGCTCAAGTTGCGCTAAATTTAATGTGCTGTCCGCAATGTTTTCAAGATAATTTGTTGCTTGGTTTGTTTCTCCGGATTGAGCCAAAGCCTCAATTTCAATACAAGATAGAACATCTGGCTTAATAACTAGCTCAATTTGTTGTCGGTGTTTTTCTAAATATTTATATGCGTGTTTAGCGTCTTTTAGACACAGTAGAAGTTCAAACCTTGCCATTGCCGCATCAAGATCTTTCCCTCTTGATAGGGCAGTTCGACGATCAATTTCTTTTTCAACAATATCGAGATCTACTCTAATTCCAACATTGAACGCAAGTGGAAAGCGACGTAGGAGGAGAGCGGCATCATTTGAGATACTATTCTCAAGTTCTTGTTTAGCCTTTGAAGATTGAAATGAATCTTCTAATTGTAGCCATAATCGATAATCTTCGACGGTTTTGGCGATATCCTCACAGCCTAAATCTCTGGCTATACTGCTACAAGTGATAAGCAAATCAATTGCTCTGCTTCTATGTTCAAGAGCAACAGCATCAGATGCTAAAGGAAACTGGCCTATTTTATTAGGAATAGAATTAGTTATTATATATCGATACTCATCTGGCACTACTTGAATTAAATGCGCCATTGCTACGAGATTTAATAGTGCAGGATAGTCTTTATAATCTGAGTCATTGATTGTTGAAATATTGTCAATTAATAGTTCCCATTGTTGAAGAGCAAATAGAGTAGTAATGATTGCTGTTTTACCTTCGGAATCAAACTGAGACAATTGAAGGTTTGAACTTTGTTTCCAATCTAGTGCTTCTTGGGGGCATTTGTTTAAGTTTATGAGCATATAAGCTGCTGAATATTTCAGTTCAGTTGGTGTAACCATTAGGTTTGCAACAATATCAAACACATTTTCTGAACTCACATTAATAAATGCTTCTGCGATGATAATTTCTTCTGTAGTACCTAGCTTTTTAGCTTCATCAATGGCATTTTCTGCTATACAGCGGTTTTCACCACTACTCAAAAAGCGTGCACACCATGACAACGCTAGACATTTAATCTGTGTGGAGCCGTTTTTTAAGTTTCCCGACAAAATTTTACGAACTAAGTCTTTTGCTCTTTCTTGTGTTTGAAATCCACGGAGAAAACGTGATTTTCTAATGATTGTAAGTTCTTTATTTATATCAATATCAATAATTTCACTTCCACTAAAGTTTTCAGTAGAAGCCATCGAAGACAGCTTATCATTTAATTTTTCTACAACTAGATTAGCTGTTTCTATAGGCTGAGCTGATAATTTGCTGCTTATGGTAGAGATGCCTTTTACTGTAGTCTCCCTAACTAAATCAATTTTTTGCTCGATTACAGTATTTCGATGAAGGGTTTTCAGCTCTTTCTGGATAAAATTAAGAATGTGAGTGTATATCTCAGAGCTTTTATCTTGTGGTTTACAGATACTATAATGGTCTGCATCAACGGGTATAGCGGTGTGAGCAACCCCTGGGTCAGCACTATTGGCAGGGACAATTAATTCTTTATAACACCAAAATATTTTTGAGGATCTAGTCTCAAATAAAACAAGATGCTCAATTTCTTGCGTGCTAGCCCATTTTTTGTACCAATTATTGAGATCTCGAAGTTGTGGACTGTTTAGAATAAGACTATAACTGGCTTGACTAGGTCTAGCGAAAATTCGAAAAAAATTGGCTCTACTACCTAGAGGTGATCCTGAATGTGGTGTCGCTAAAAAAGCAACTCGGCGTGCTCGTTTAATAAAGTCATTAGCTTTTGCATTAGAGTTTGCCTCAGATTCAGCGTTTCTCAATATTTGTTTGATAACAAGACCTCCGAGACTATGGCCTATAAAAATTATCTCACCTTGTTGAAGTTGGGGCTTAGTAAGTAGTAAAGAGAGAAGGTTCAGTCCTCGATCTGTCAGATGCATTGCTTCCCCCCCAAACCAAAGACTTTTATCTGCAGAATAATCAATAGTCCATATTGAAATTTCATTTGAATTATCATTTATCCAACGTGGCCAGAATTCAGGGATCAGTGATGAAGACTGCCATGTGTCTGTTGAGTTTCCGTCTAGCCCATGAACAAAAATGACGTGCTGTTTCGTGTCATTATTTGCTTTTATCTTCAAATCTATTTTGGACAAGTCCTTCTCACTTCTAAGTTTTAGTCATCAAATAATTTACCCTAGGTGGTAGGCCTTATTAGACCATTAGTCTCCATCATCAGGCCTCTTAGAAGTGTACGCAAAGTCAGGGTAAAGAACCACAGACTTGGCTCATGGAAAGGACTGGACGAAGTAGAACATGCCACATTGAACTGGGTGGACTGGTTCAACAATCGAAGACTACTGGGTCCGATTGAGGATATTCCACCCGTAGAGTATGAAAATATGTATTATCAACAAGCCGAGTCTGCTGCCGCATGACTCAAATAAAAATCCCTCCGAAAAACTCGGGACGATTCAATTAAGATTTTCTAAACCTATGTCTCATAATGATTTTTACAAGAAAATTGAATCATTTGCTATGCTCTATATTAAGTTTGTTGGCTGTTCACTTAAGAAGTTGGTAGTTAATTGAATTCAGCATCTACATATTCTATAGAGGGTGGGGTAAATTCATGAGTACAAAAGAATGGATATATCGCTCGGATACTCAATATGAAACGACTTTGTATCAAGATGTATTTTCTGATGAGAACAAAGTAAACACAGCAACATTATCTATTGAGAATCCTACTACGTTTTCTGTGAGCTATTCAGAAAACAATAATTCAAATGGTATTGGGCATTTGACAGTGAAAATTCCTGTGTCTGTCCTCGATGAAATGGCGATAGCTTGGTGTAAACAGCGAAAGCTCCAAGGGGCCTTGGGTGGTCCAGTTGGACAAGAATGGGGTTCTCCAGATGCTGATTATGATTAGTTTTTATCAATGAATCTGCATGATCGGATACAAGAATTAATAAGAGAACAACATGGGTATGGTCACAATGGGATTCTGTTTTCATTCTCACTTAAGTTATGCAAAAAAATTGATGAAGCATCAAAGCATGACTCTTTCGCTAAGAAAACCTTAAACGAGATATTGAAGTTGCTTAAAAACTATAAAAAGGACTGTGACTCTTACAAAAAGCGTGTCTATTTGTTTTCAGCTAAACCATTGATCTATATTCAGACTAATTTTTCCCAGTAGTAAAAGTCAGCCCATGTTTTTGTAGTAAAAGTCGAGCTTAAGCGTGGTTTGATAGTAAAAAAATGTCTTAAAAGATGTGATACTTCTTTTGGGGTATTAAAATTAATATGTAACTATGAGACTTAGTTTGTTGCAATGAATATCTGGATTTTACCGAGATTATTAATGGCATTAAGACTTAGTTAAGATCAGATAGAGCAGAGCATGGTTGTGTCGGATCTATTATCGATTTTCCTTTATATTCATAAGTTCAAGTATCAAGTTAAATAGTAAATCATGGCTTATTGATTTGTCTTTGTTTGCTATCGTATTTTCCCAATCAAAATTATTTTCATGTTTAAAGCTATCAGATAACCAGATTAGCATCGGAACATGTTTTTGGGCTTCAGGAGCAATTCGATAGGGCAGTCCGTGGAGATATACACCGTTTTCCCCCAGAGATTCACCATGATCAGAGACGTATAGGAGCCCTACATTATATTTAGACTCAAGGGTCTTTAATGATTCAATGGTTTCAGAAATTAGTTCATCCGTAGCTAAAATACTGTTGTCATAAGCGTTAATGATCTCTTGTTGTGTACACTTTTGCAGTTGATTTGTTTCACATTCAGGGAAAAATTTCTTTTGGCTTACTGTACTACGTTTAAAATATTCCGGGCCATGGCTACCTAACTGATGCATGACGATAAATGCATCTTTTGAAGGCGGTATTGAAGCTACTTTAATTTCAAATGCTGGAATTAATTCCAAATCACTACATTTCTCACCATCACAATCAATAATATCTTGAGTAGGAATACGGTCACACATCCCTTTACAACCTGAATTGTTATCCAACCAAGTTACATCAACGCCTGCTCGTTGAAGAATGTCGAGTACATTGTCACTATTTTTGGCTATATCAGCATCATAACTTGCCTGATTAAGGTATGAAAACATGCATGGAACAGAGATAGCTGTTGCCGTTCCGCACGAAGCAACCTCACTAAAGTTCACCATTGAATCAGGAGCATTATCTAGCAGTTGCAATAGCTTTGGTGTTGTATTTCTATGATAACCATTGAGAGTGAAATGATCTGCCCTTGCCGTTTCGCCTACGATCATTACAAATAAATTTGGTTTAATTTTATTAATTGGTGTAGTTAACTTTGCATTCAATGCTACCAATTGAAATTCAGTTGGAAAAGCGGAGGCTACTATTTTTTCCCCGACAGAAATACTTGCTGAAATGGCATTGAATGGCACGGCTAGATGCTTAACTTCACGGTGATTTCTAAAAAAGGAAGAAAGTTCTTTGTAGTTAAACTGTAAAAATCCTGCGAGGAGGATAAAAGTTATTATTAGAAGTGTGAGCCATACTTTTAGTTGATGTCCAAAACCTCCCCATTGTATATTCATTTTTTTGTTAATCATGGCAGGTATAAACAAAAACAATACTAAATGAAAAAATAATCCGGTCCCAATCAAGCCTTGAGTTTCATTCCAATCCGTTTCAACCACATTTTGCAGCATATCCTTATCAATGAGGATGCCATACTTCATCATGAAGTAGCTGCTAAAGGCCGAAATAGTAATTAGTATCAGGAGCCAACCTTTTAACAGTCTTTTAAACGAGAATAATGAAACCAATATAAGATTCATCATAAAACTAAGAGCGACTATCTTAAATTGTAGCGATGGCTCAAAAGCGTTAAGTTGATTGAATAGAAAATAAAATATAGGTAAATTGTAAGCAACAGTGATAAATAGTGATGACAAAATTATATATACCCAAGATGGGATTGCTATTGAGTTACTAATCGCTATATAAAATGTATTACTTTGTAAATAAGATGAAGATTTTTTTGCGAGAGATAACATTGTTAAATTTCACTTATAAAGTTATTAACTCCCACTCTATAAGTTGAATCTTAAAAAATGCTTAAATCTAATTTATTGGCAATATTATTTTTACTTCAAACTGTTCTTTTTGCTGTGTGAAAGTGATTTGGCCTTGATGTAAATCAATAATCATCATTACTATCGATAATCCGAGTCCAGCCCCTGCAATATGCTGGTGCTGGCTATGCCTATAAAAGCGTTCTCCCAAACGATCAGACTCCGTAATAATGTTGTTATTGTTTTTAATTGTAATTAGAATATTATTTTCTGGAGCATTTGTTACTTCAATTTCAACTACTTGTTCTTGCTCTGAATATTTGGCCGCATTATCCAATAAATTTCGCATCACTATTTGCAGTAAAGATGGATCACCATAAACTTCACAATTTCTATCAATCTTAGTTGACCAGCTTACTTTCTCTAATTGATGGATTGATAGCTGTGACATGCTTTGTTCAAGCAAATCATTCACATTAAGCCTTTGAGGAGCGAGTAGAGAAGACTGCTCAATTCTTGCCATAGCAAGTAATTGATTGACCAGATGAACCATCCTTTTACTGCCAGTATCGATTGCCGAAATTGCTTGTTGTTTTTCTTGTTCGGTTAAATCCGAGTTGAGATTTTGAGCATGTAATTGAAGAATACTTAGCGGTGTTCTAAGTTCATGTGATGCATCGATGATAAATCTTTTTTCTTTATCAAGATAAAGAGTTATCCTTTTTAACAAACCATTAATGGCTACTTGTATTGGTTTTAATTCACTGGGCAAGTTGGTGTGAACTTCAGTTAACTTTTCAGGTTTTTTATCTCTTAACTGTTGGCTTAAGTGACTAAGTGGTCTTAAACTTAGTCCAATAATAAAATAAATTAAAATACTTAATGGAATAATTAATAATAATAAGGGTCGTATTTGCGTTGCCGCCATGTGTCCACTCATTTCACTGCGAACATCTTCTCGCTGAGATGTATTGACCCAAATATCTTCGACAGGATCATACAAACTAAAGGTTATCCATTTATAATTTTTTTCCGCTATTTCATGGAAGCCTTCTGTTTTACTTTGTGCTAAAAAAGAAGTGGCATTTTCTGATAGTAATATTAACTTTTCATTACGCCATATCTGAAAAGCAATTTTGCTTTCATATTTATGCTCTGGGAACATCCTTTCTTGTGCAGAGGTAAGCTGTTCACCTGTATCAATTCTTGTGGGCACAGGGATTACAATGGGATCTTCAGAAAATTTGTTGGGGTTAACTTTATATAAGGTCCACAATAAGCGTGCAGTTTGAGCAAGCTGAGCATCATAAATCTCGTCCATTTCGTGAAGTGAGTTATGGTACGAAATTGAAGCTGTCATCCCTAATATGATGATCATCAGTAGATTAATACTAACTAACAACCATAATTTGATCGAGTTAAACGTCATATTCTTCTACTAACATATACCCAATTCCTCTTACGGTTCTAAACAAATCATTTGATAGTTTTTTTCTCAGATGATGAATATGAACTTCGGTTGCATTGCTGTCTATGTCACCCTCCCAACCATAACTTAATTCATCAAGATATTGTCTGCTTAGAATACGATTGGGGTTCATCATAAACTCCTTTAACAAAAGAAATTCTCGTTTTGTTAATATGACGCTCTGACCGTTATATTCACAGTCATGAGTCTGTAAATCTAATCTCAAGCTTGAAATAAATAAAATATCATCCTTACGTTCCGAACTGCGTCTTACTAGTACACGAATTCTAGCTTCAATTTCACGAACATCGGTTGGTTTCACTAGGTAATCATCTGCACCATTATTTAAAGCAGCTAGCTTAATTTCGATTTGGTCCTGTGCTGTTAAGACTAAAATAGGCAGACTATGTCCATTTTTACGTATAGATTTAATTAGTGGAACAGCTGAGCCATCGGGTAATCCTAGATCCAGAATCATTAACGCAAACTCACCGTTCAAAACAGCTTGTTTAGCATGTAATCCTGTCGTGCAATGTTCTAATTGATACCCCATACGCTTTAATGCGGTTATGATCCCTAATGCTAATAGCTGATCATCTTCGATTAACAAAATTCGCAAAATATGTTTTCCTCACTTATCAAACCATTTAGGCCGTTTGTTCATCGGAATAAAGTAATTTAAAAATGACATAACTTGAGAACAAACAAATGAATAAAGTTGTGATGTCATGTGAGAGAAAATGTGCTCCCCTTAATTGTTGGCTAAAACCAAAGAGTAAGCCAAAGCCCATGCCGATTCCCAGACCATAATATCGCCAAGCTGGTTTTATCTCTCTCAACATAAAAAATAATGCGACCCAAGCATAACCGATGCTGGCATGGCCGGCGGGGAAACAGTAAGCCATGGGCAGACTATTGGATCTATGAGCGAATAAACTTAAATATGGTCTATCACCACCAAACAGATCTAAACTCCAGGGGCAATCTATGTCGGTAATTGATTTGAGATAACTGACAGCAACAAATGAAACGATTAATGACAATGTTAGTCCTTGCCATGCCCTAGCCAGGGAGGAGTATTGTTTATGTTTAACGGTGAAAAAAATGGTGATAACTAATACTGATAGCACTGCTATATAATTTAACCATCGACCACCATCATGTAAAACTTCATTGGTTAACCAATATTTTCGTAAAAGCCATTGGTGTCCCTCTAAAGCATAGATATAACCAGCAAGCTTCAGATCTCCTCCAAAATACTCTAGTCCCATCATTAAACAAAAATACACTACTAATAGTAGCCAAAAGGTATGGTTCCTATAGATAGCTTGCTTCACCATAAAATAATTAACCACGTCAAAAAAGCCGTAACCAAACTTACAAACACTGCCGCAGAACCAATATCTTTGGCCTTACCACTTAACGTATTAAACTCATGACCAATCCTGTCAACAACGGTTTCTAATGCCGTATTGAGTAGTTCAGCGACAACGATTAAAGCCAAGCTAAAGAGCAACATTACTTGCTCAACTGATGTGATATTAAGCAAAAAGGTGATTGGCACTAGAAACACAATAAGTAGGAGCTCTTGGCGAATGGCTGCCTCGCTTTCCCAGCTCGCACGTAATCCTTGGTATGAATACTGTGTCGCATAAAACAATCTTTTTAATCCCGTATAGCCCGTCTTCATTTTTTACCTCAACAAAAATTACTAGGCTCATATTATGTTCGATTTCTTAAGCAACGCTTAAGTATTGAAATTTATATTGGCCTCGAAATCTTTGCAGCTGACTACTTATATCAGCGAATAAGACGCAGTTAATGCATACGGGAAATATAAATAAATGCTAAAGAATCTAAACCGAACCTGGCTGATATTTGGGCCATATCAATTATTTATCAAAATCATGTTGCTAGGATTGTTCATCCTCTCATTATCGAGAATGGGTTTGGTGGTTTGGCAATGGGAAAGAGTTTCGGCTGTCACAGACCTTTGGACTATGTTCAGTCAGGGTGTTAGATCGGATCTGATTATTATGGGAATGTTAATGAGTCCCATAGCTCTATTACTACCAATACTTGTTAATCGATGGTTTTGGCCTGTCTCTCGGTGGATATTATTGATATGGAGCGTATTGATCCTGACGTTTATTGTTTTTATGGAGATTTCTACACCCGCTTTTATCATGCAGTATGATCTGAGGCCAAATCGTCTGTTTATTGAATATCTTAAATACCCTCATGAAGTATCTTCAATGCTATGGAACGGTTTCAGGGCTGAAGTTCTGGTAGGGAGTCTGGTAACGATATTATCGGGTTGGGGCATCACACGATTACTCAAATTACAATTCATCAACTTCAAGTTTGATTGGCCAGAATGGAAGATATGGTTGTTTTGGCCTGTCTTGGTGGTAATCCTAGCTTTGATGATCCGGTCTTCACTCGGACATCGTCCAGCAAATCCAGCATTATTTGCCAGAACTTCAGATGCCATGGTTAATAGTCTTTACATCAATTCGGCATGGTCTGTTTATTTTGCGATTTACAATATGCAGCACGAAGACAAATCCTCAGAGCTTTATGGAAAAATGTCTCATGAAGAAGTCCTTGGCACGTTGAGTCAACTCTATCCATGGATTCCAAATGATGCTGATGCAAAGAATCCTACCATGCATTTTCAGCAAGCAACTCAACACCGAGATAAACCACTCAATTTGGTAATAATTCTGGAAGAAAGCATGGGAGCAAGTTATGTTGAATCTCTTGGTGGACTGCCGGTAACACCAAATCTCGATCGATTAAAAAAAGAAGGTTGGTGGTTTGAACAACTTTATGCAACCGGAACGCGATCTGTTAGGGGTATTGAAGCGGTGGTCAGTGGTTACCTTCCGACACCGGCTAGAAGCGTTGTTAAATTGTCATTGGCCCAACAGAACTTTTTCACACTTGGTGGTTTATTAAAACAACAGGGCTACTTTACTGAATTTATTTACGGTGGAGAGTCTCATTTTGACAATATGGCCAGCTTCTTTATTGGCAATGGCTTCGAATCTGTCATTGATGAGCGTGATTTTGAGGATCCAATCTTTACAGGTAGCTGGGGTGTGTCTGATGAAGATTTACTCAATAAAACACATCAACGTCTTTCGGAGTTAAATGCTAAAAATCAACCATTTTTGAGTTTTGTTTTTACCTCTAGCAATCACACACCTTTTGAATATCCTGATGGTCGTATTCAACCTTATGACCAGCCTAAGCAAACGGATAACAACACAGTTAAATATGCTGATTACGCATTAGGAGCGTTTTTTGATAAAGCTAAACAAAGTGATTATTGGGATAACACACTGTTTCTCGTCGTGGCAGATCATACTAATCGGGTTTATGGCGACGATTTAGTTCCAATCTCAGGGTTTCATATCCCAGCATTAATAGTCGGTGCTGATATGGAATCAAAGCAAATTAAAACTGTGTCCAGTCAAGTTGATTTAGCGCCTACATTGTTATCTTTAATGGGGGTTTCTGCGAATCATCCGATGATTGGACGCGATTTAACCATTGAGTCAGAACAGCTTTCACCTGGCCGCGCCATGATGCAATTTGCTGACTATTTTGCACTTATGAAGGGGACAGATGTGACGGTTTTAAGGATGGATCAACCATCCAAATCTGGACAATATGATCGGTTAAAACGACGTATGGAAGTTATTGGCGACGCAAGTGAGTCACAAGAGAAGGAAGCTTTAGCACACTCATTGCTACCTTCATGGCTATATCGAGAACAACGTTATGGAATCAGTGATTAACAACACTCGGATTGAAAATAACATTGGCAAAATCAATCACTGATTTTAATTAAACCGAAGTCTTTAAGACTTAACACAATGCGATTTTCCACAATATTTTATTATGTTTAAACATTAATTGAAAAATTAGTAATTGCTGATAAGCGAGGTGTCTCGACGTACTTTCCAGATCATGCTCAGGATATAATAGAGACACCACTCATATGGACATTTCTATGTTCAAACTCATATTTTGGAGACATCAATTAAGTTAAGCCTATCTTAAGTTTCAAGTCAGACAATGCTGCTTCCTTATCTGATTGAGTAAGCGGCCTATTATGTCAAACCAAACGAGCAAGCAACTTGAATTTGCTGAAAAATATAATGAACAACATGCGAAAGCCTATTTCCAGAAACACACAGATGGATTAGCAAGAAAACTGTCAAACTGGCGTGATCAACAGATCGCCAGAAAAGCCTTAAAAATAGCGGGTAATCCGACAAGCGTATTGGATGTCCCGTGTGGCACCGGACGCTTTTGGGATGTGCTGACTGAAAACCCTAAAAGGCATGTCTATGCCTGTGATAACAGTCAGAAAATGATTGATATAGGACTGCAATATCGCGAAAAACAACTCATTAAGAAAATACATACATTTAAAGCTTCTGCTTTTTCATTACCACTTAGTGACGGTTATGTTGACAATATTTTCTGCATCCGTTTATTACACCATATTGGTTATTCCGAGGATCGTCTTAAACTATTAAAAGAATTTCACCGTGTAAGTAAATCCACAGTGATTGTTTCTCTTTGGGTGGATGGTAACGTTAAAGCCTGGAAACGAAAAAAACTCGAATCGAATCGAACTAAACGCCATTATCAGAACCGTTTTGTCATACCTCAAAAGACTATTGAAAAAGAATTCAACGAGGCTGGTTTCAGTATAAAAGCCTATCTAGATTTCATCCCGAAATACGCGATGTGGCGAACTTATATTCTCGAAAAAAATGAGAATATTTCATGTTAAACACTATCAATAGAGTCAGTTTGTTACGCTCGCCCCCTAACAAGGACAGTAATGTTTTTGAAGAACTTTGGCATATTAATACACCCTGGTTTGAAACACCCAATGTTCGTCGCGGCGGTTGGAGTGGTGTTGTCAAATGTATGATTGATAACTTTGGGAGATCAGAAAAAGTTTTTATCAAGAGGCAAGAAAATCATATGACAAGGACGCTTATGCATCCACTTAACGGTATTCCAACTTTTTTGCGTGAATACCATAACATTCAATTACTTCATGCCAAAAATATCCCAACGCTGGACGTTTTATATTTCGGTACAAAAGGTGCCAAAGCTGTTCTAGTTACCAAGGCGTTAGAAAGGTATATCAGTTTGGATAAAATTGAACTTTCAACTTTAGTACCAGAAGACAAAAAAACATTGATTTCTAGTATAGCCATAGTAATACGCCATTTACATCTACATCATTACCAACATAACTGTCTCTACCCAAAACACATCATGGTTCGTCAACGTGCAAATGGTTGGGATGTAAAACTTATCGATCTTGAGAAGATGAAATATCGTTTAGTAAAAAAATTGGCAGTCATCCATGATTTAACCACCTTTGTTCGTCATCTAAGTGAGATTTGGTCCGCGAGGGAAAAGGTATTATTTTTTCAAGCTTACTTTGAACAGCCGAAAATATCGTGTCAATCAAAAAAAATCATTAATACGGTGTGCAAAAGGATTAAATGGAAAGATGATGCTAGAAAACAATTTGAATCAGCACTCATCACTTGATTGTGATGACTAATATATATTTATCTGATATTGGGGGGGCCAGTTTTACGAAATAATATGAGGTTAAGGAGAAGTTTTACAAGTTACATTTCAAGTCTGGATTAAATGATCTTGATTAAAACATTTAGGTATTAAATTTTCTAATTTTGTGATTAGCTTTCAGTAATAACACAACTTTCAAACGTATTTTTTTCGAAACCACATTGATATAATTCTAGCTAACAAGACCCCTCCCGCTTCCCTTAGAACAGCGCACCGCGAGGGGTTACTCGTTTTTCACACTGCGATATGTGTCATCTTTCACTCGTCCTCATCAGCGTTATTATCTTTTGATATAAGTAGCCTTCTAGATGGCAAGGCTCGGATTAAACGTTGACGATAGTCAAAATATTTTTTATCGGATAAAAGTTCCAACAGGTCATTAGAGACTGCTAAGTAAGAACGAAGTTCTGCTGCCTCCAATGCTGGTAGATTCATTAAAGCACGCTGAATAAGAAGTTCGGTGGGATTTCTTTTCGATAAGTCTTCACGGACAAATGGCTCAATGGATACACCAAAATAATCTGCAAGTGCTTCGATCATGAAGTAATTGGGTTTTGAAATTTCATCATTTTCCAAATGCCCAATTTCAGAGTTTGAGGTACCTACTGCTGAACAAAGTTCACCTTTGTTAAGGTTCGCAATCTCTCGAAGGAATAAGAGATTGGATGATAAAAATACCTCTTTTCTGTTGTTCATCGTCACGAAACCATGAAACAAAACAAGTATTTTAATTTAAGCCTATCTGATGATTTTGGCAATAACCCATAAACTAGATTACAGTTTTATATTATCTGCAACCGAATTTAACCGATTTGTTAATTCAAATAGGTTGCGAAATTATGAAATTTTTTTAAATTAAAACTTTATAACACATCCGCAAAATATTGAATAATTCTAAATCTTGTGTTCATTAGATGTTTCTTATTTGTTTTTACTAGAAACTGAAATGGAGGCGGGTGATGGGGAAAATATATTCAACAACCGCACCGGGATTGTTTTCACGAGGTCCTTTTCCCATACCTCCCAGGCGAAGAATTGCCAATCAATTTCATCGATTATTTAGTATTAAAGCTGGCATGAGGACAGTATGTGTAGAGAGTCCTCTTGAAGCAGATGCCATTTATTGGGCTGAATCCGACCCTAATATTATTGAAGTATGCGAACAACCACTTCGAATCCATATGCCATTTGGTAATAGACCTTACTTTACCTTCGATATTTCTTTTAAATGGACATCGGGAAACGAATGCTTTTATGAAATAAAACCTGAATCAAGCATGGAGCGTTCATCGAACAACAATCTAATCCCTAAAAACTGGGAAGTGATTCAGGATATATGCAGGGCTAACGCTTATACCTGTCAAGTACTCTCTGATAAAACAATAAATGAAAAATCATTGGAAATAGCTAATTGGCGACGGTTACTTCCCTATGCCAGAACGGCATATGAATCAGATGAACCTTGGATAGTTGAAATGATTATTCATGTTCTTAAAGGGATTGATAAAGCCACTATTTATCAAGTTTTTGCACAGATGCCTGAGGTTTCAAATGAAAAGATTATCTGCTTTATTGCAAAGCTCATTCATCAAGGTCAGATGTCGGCAAATTTGAATAGCGCTCGCTTATCAGGTATGACCACCCTCAGCTTGATCAATCATGATGATTAACGGATTTTTGTGATCTGAAAATTCAGGAGAACAGCTATCATGAAATCTTCAATAAATGAGAATATTCAAGTAAACATGGAAAACTGGTTTCCAGTGGATACAAGTAATTTCAGCACAAGTAAGCTAAGGAAGTATAAACAAAGAAAAAAAGCGCTTGATCTTTATCTTTCCACACAATACTCGTTAGAACAAGTAGCTGTGATAACAAAGCTATCTCAAAGCGAAATAAAACGTATACGCAAACGAGCCCTAACACTCTCTGAAAATGGCATATATTTCGGATATTTAGCTTGCATACCTAATCTGAATCTCAAGGGTTATAAACGTTCGAATCCTCTAATGCTGGCTGGGGCTGGTAGATTTAATTATTTTCTTGAGAAATTCCCAAATGTTAAACAAAAACTCGACGCCTGGGCACTCGGTCGCTCAAGCCCCAGTCACGTGGCAGTGAGGGGAAGATTTTATAAGAGAATCTATAAAGCTTTCAGACAATGTTGTCAGGATGAGGGGGTAGATATTAATTTCGATTACCCATTTACTAATAATGATATGGGAATGGGAGCTGTAAGAAATTATTGTGTAAGGTTGAAGAATTCACATTTTGCACAAGCCGCTAAAGTTGATTATGGTGACTCGTCAGGTAGGTTGTGTGTCAATAGTGTTCATTCCATTTCGCCAACAGCATCTTTACAACCATATGATGTGGTGCAACTTGATGGTCACAAAGTTGACACTGAAATTTCCATAAAGCTAATGGATGAATACGGGGATATTCAGAGGGTTAATTTATCTCGGATCTGGCTGTTAACGCTCATCGATACAGCGAGCCGAGCAGTATTGGGATATTCAATAAGTCTGAAGCAAAACTATTCTTCTGAGGATGTTTTAACTTGTATCGCTGGTTCTTTGCAGTCATCCGAAGCAATGTTGCCTGGGCTACCTTATTATGAGATTGAAGAATGTAAAGGTAGACTTTTTAATTGCATAAAATTTGATAATGCATTCTCCCAAACGTCTTCTTGGTTACAAGAAAAGTTAATAGAAATAGGGGTTCAGGAAGTTATTACAAATAGGCCTGCAAGGCCTCGTTCAAATGCGATTGTAGAGAGATTTTTTCAAACTCTTGAAGAAGAATCCTTCCATCAATTTCCAACTACCACTGGTAGTTCTCCAAAAGATCCAAGAACAAGAAATCCACTCAAAGCAGCTAATGATTTAGCTATTCATGTAGAAGATATCGAACATGCAGCTAAGCTGACAATTCAGTGGTATAACAACTGCCCACATTCGTCCCTCAACGGCAGTAGTCCACTAGAATTTTTAAACAATTCCTTATTGCATAAGTCTGATTTAGTTCGTTCTTTAAGTGAAGACGATTTATCTTTGGAAAAACTCTTTAAACGACAGTTTCCACTGAAAATTAGAGGGAATAAGGCTCAGGGCCATCCTCCATATGTTCAATTCAAAAATGCCCGTTATAGCAGTCCTACTTTAACTTCCAGTCCAGAGTTGATCGGTGAATCAGCCATTTTCGAAACAGATATCAGAGATATACGTAAAGGAAGATTATTTAAAAGTAATGGAAAATATCTTGCTGAAGTTTCAGTAAATCGACAATGGGCAGAACACCAGCATTCATTAAGAGATCGGATAGCTATCCTAAAACTTGCAAAGGATAAGAAAATCCAATTTGAAGGTAATTCACCTATTACTAAATACATAGATTTCCTAGCAGAGCGCTCTTTAATCAGCAGAAAAGAGCGTAATGAATATATAAGAGTGAGCCGTATCCTTAAAAAGGATGTTCAAGAGAAGAAAAAAGAGATAAAAACTAAAGCTTTTATTCCAGAAAAAACCATATTTTTGTCTAAAATTTCTAACTTAAGGTAGTCAATCTCATGACAACTTTCGAGGACAAAGATCAAATTCATCCGTTGTTACAAGATAATGCTATTTTTCCTACAAGAGCGCTCGAAGAATTTATCAATACTCTTCGATATTGGCTAATGAATCTTCTTCCTGGGGGTATTGTTTACGGCAATCAACGAACAGGAAAAACTCAAGCATTAAGATATCTCATTAACAATATACAAACATCACTTGGAGAAGATATACCGGCTATCATTCTAAGTGCATGGGAACCAACCGTAACCAGCACTACCGAAAATCGTTTCTTTGGCGAGTTACTTTATGCATTAGGCTATGCAATTCCTAATTCAGGTACCGCGGCCATTAAACGGAGGAGGGCTATTGACTTTATTATTGGTAAAACCCGAGATAAAAAAGAACATAGGTATTTGTTAATAATTGATGAAGCTCAATGGTTGTCTAGTAGCCAGCTTCGATATCTAATGGATATCCATAATCAACTCAAATTTGCCAATATAAGGCTAATTACTATTCTGGTTGGACAGCCAGAACTACTTATGATGAAGAATGATCTTCGCACCCGCAAGGAACGACATTTGTTGGGGAGATTTATGACCGATAGTCATGAATTTCATGGATTACAAAATTTAAATGATTTAAAAAGAATCATGCATTCTTTAGATAATGACTCTGAATTCCCAATTGGTTCAGGTTGCTCATACACACAGTTTTTTGCACCTCTTGCATATCAGCGAGGATGGAGGGTAGAACAAGATGCTGACTTAACTTGGCGAGTGTTGAATGAGATGCTGGCTAGCCAGGGTATTACTACAGCTGGCCCCGGCTTTCCAATGCAACCTTTCACAGCCTATTTCATATGGTTATTTCGTACTATTCAACAAATGGACTCACCAGAGTTCACTCTCACTGAAGGGCTGATTGAAAGAGGACTGCTTCAAGTAGCAATTCAGTTTCAAGACCTGGGCTAGGCTCAATAAATGCTTTTACAAGCCAATACCTTAATTGGATTGTCTAAAAGAGAAGTTCTTGGCGAATCAATACTTGGAATTATGAGTAAAACAGCCGCAGATAATTATTTATGCTGGCGTGAAATAAAACTGATTTTTTTAGATAAACCAAATAAAGGACCGCTTTTTAATAGAACACTTGCTTCTCAATGTGACGGCATAGATTTTACAGCTATAAGCAGCTTATATGTGTCGGAAAACGACTATAAAAAAAGTTTTGGATATTTTTACTTTCCAAGTTGGATCCCCTTTGAACGCCTCGAAAAATCACAATTGTGCCACCAAAATATAACCATATGTCCAGAATGTGCAAAGCTGGGTAAACATCTATTTCTTCACCAAATCAAATTATTCGGTTTCTGTCCTATACATAAAGTCAAATTACACGATACCTGTTCAAGTTGTTCAAAACAGATTGGATACTTCCAAATTGATTCGGGCAATAGAAAAAAGGAAATTTACAATGCTTTTAAATGCAAGTTTTGTGGTCATGAAAATCTTACCTTTAATAATATCTCATCCAAAAATCTAAAATTATTTCAGAACAATTTAAAGAGCTTTTTAAAAGATTATGAGGTTTGGTTAACCGATCTTAACAAAATATATTCGCAATATGCTTGGATGAATATTTATGGCAATTTGAACATAGCTTTGACACTCTCAAAGCCTCCTGAACAAGTATGGAAATCACTACAAGACACTGTGTTTTTTATAAAGGGTGAAGTTGAATATGAACTGTGCTCAGGAGCATCAAAACTACCTGATAGTGCTTCGATTTTGCAAAAAAAACTCAGTTTTAATAATTTATGTGAGGAATTATTATTGTTTAGTCAAGATCAGCTCACAAAAATAGAAAGCAGGTTCAATATAAGCAGAAATCAATACAGAACAGCTTATTTTCTGACTCGGTACACGAATATATTTTATGGGGAAAACTATACGATTTGGGCACATGCTTACGTTGAGCTTTGTCATGCAATGTATTATAGATATCAAAGAGGTCACGAGTTTAGTGATGTATTCAGTTCACATTATTGGTTAATAGGGATGTGGTATACACATTTTGCTGCCCCTTTACTCAAGTACTTCGAAATTCATGATGCAAATCACGTGAAGATCCTAGTTCGATTAAGCAAAATCTGGATCCGTAAGTTTATAGTTCAGCTATTTAGTAACGAAGTCTATCGACTAAGTAAAGGGCTTATTGGGATTGAACAAGATATATGGTGCAGACTGATAGACAGAGTGGGGGAAGACCATCCATTATTTTCATTAGTTGTGGCTTACAAAATGGAGTCAGAAACAAATAAAGTTTGGATTTTCAGGGAGGGTCCAGCAATAAAAGATCTAATTTTTTTGCAAAAAAGCGGTTTCAACGGATTTACCCCAATTAAGCAACAATGCTTTACTAATTACAGAAAATTACATTCTGTTTTCAAAATCAGTGGAAAACCATTTAATAAGTACGACTATTTTGAAATGTTATCAAAAAAACCAATAGTAAAAATAAGCTAAATATAGCTTATGATAATATCTCTTATCAAAAGTAATAAGCAGTTAAAAAGGGCATCAAACTTGAGTGAAGATCACGATGACTTTCCAGATGTCATTAAACAAGATTTACCAGTTCTAATTGGAAAATTACCTGCCGGTTCAAATCCGGTAGATACCTATCTATCTGGTAAAGCCGATCACACTAAGCGAATGGTCAAAAGTCATATGAATAAGATTGCTGTTTTATTCGGATATGACAGTTATCTTTCAGCTCCTTGGGGAAATCTGAGATATCACCATGTGCAAGAATTACTAGGGCAATTGAAAAATGACGGTTACGCACCCAAAACCATCAATGCCATCTTAGCTGCAGTTAGAGGTGTGGCTACAGCGGCCTTTAATATGTATCAACTGGATGGTGATGATCTAGAACGTATTCGCGGTGTGAAAATGGTTCGTGGATCACGATTAAAATCAGGAAGGGTTGTCCCAGCAGGAGAACTAAGTTCATTGATATACACCTGTATTACTGATGAAGGTCCTGCTGGAATACGAGATATAGCAATAATTGGCATTCTTTATATATGTGGCCTGAGAAGAAGTGAGGCTGCAGCATTATCTTATAAGGATGTAAATGTCGAAAACAGAGAAATACGTTTGATTGGGAAAGGGAATAAAGAACGTAAAGTCTTCATGGATTCTGGAACACAAGCTGCATTAAGTGATTGGATAACACTTCGGGGTGACTGGCCAGGCACATTATTTTGCCGAATTCTTAAAAGTGGCAAAGTTATTCAAAATACGAGTATGACTGACCAAGCGATATACGGAGTCTTAACGAAACGTTGGAAACAGGCCGGAACACCGGCATTAACACCCCATGATTTCAGGCGAACGTTTATATCAAGTTTATTAGCTAAAGGTGTTGATCTATTAACTGTGCAAAGAATGGCCGGGCACAGTGATCCAAGAACAACCAGTGGTTATGATTTGAGACCTGAAGAAGATATGAGGACTGCTGCGACAATGTTGCATTTACCATATCAAAGCATCATGAATTCAAAAAACTAACGCGAGCTTAAGACACACTTTTAATAATACGTCGGAGCTTTGGACATACTTTTATTACAAACTTCAGAGCTTCGGACATAGTTTTAATGCAAAGAGACATACTTTTAGTTCTGAAAAGGACATGCTTTTACTAAGAATCACAGTTAACTCGGAACTGGATTCGAGCATGGCTTCTCTCGATTTCTTGTCTTTTTATAAGTTCGTATAATGTATATTATGTAAAATTATGTACCGATTATCAAATCCTATATTGAATGTAAGTACTTATCAACTAAAGATTTACCAGATACATCCCTTTTGAATTAATTGGTACAAAAAGAATGGATAGTTTAAGTTTTCGGGTTTGTCTTAATCTATGTATAAGAACTCATCGTTTAAAAACGTTACGATGAAAACTCTGTTTGTTAACCAGGAGGAAATCATGGCTGCTGACTTTATAAAAGATGCGAATTCTATTGAGCAGATTGTTGATGGGATAAATACTACCGAAGCATCTTCGGAGGTAAAATATTTTGGTGAATACAAATTAGACAGCGGTGAAAAACTTGCCGCTCACTATGCCTACGAACAGGTAGCAAATTATGAGCATATTAGCGATGATGAAATTAAAACCCATCTACAGGAGTTGAAGTCTAAAGATGCCCACTTTGATATGAATGAGTCTCTGCAGATTGCCAAACAATTCTGTAGTAAGTGTGAAACTTAATATTGCTTTACACTGACTCTTATCAGTTGGTTTATAAAATGAGGAAAAAAACATGAGCTGGAGAGAAACTGAAAACGAAAAAACCTATTCTGATGCTGAAGTCGAACAAAGGCTTAAGGCTGAGTTACCAAACTGGTATCTTGAGAATGGCTGGATCCGCCGAAAATACAAAACCAGCGGTTGGAAATCCACTTTAATGGTCGTTAATACAGTAGGACATTTGGCTGAAGCCGCCTTCCACCATCCTGATCTCACTGTTTCATATGCTTTTGTTATTGTTAAGCTGACTAATCATGCAGCGAAAGGCATTACTGATAAAGATTTTGAACTGGCGAATAAAATCGAAGAAGTCGTTATGTGGCAACCTGGGCTGATTGAAGGTGGAGCACTGGTTGGTACTCCAGATGATGCTCGTTTTAAATACATTAAATACGACTAATTATGGAATTGGATATCAGCCCTTCTTTAAATGTTCTTGGCGAACCATTACAAAGTTGCAGTCATGATCCGCTGACTGGTTTTTTCCGCGATGGATGCTGTAATACTAGTGATCAGGATTTTGGCTCGCATACGGTTTGTGTTGAAGTAACTCAGGCATTTCTTGAATTTTCACGGTTTCGTGGCAATGACTTAAGCACCCCTGTTCCGGATTTTGATTTTCCAGGATTAAAACCGGGGAATCGATGGTGTCTATGCGCCCAGCGCTGGCTTGAGGCAGAACAGCATGAAGTAGCGCCAAGAGTCGTGCTTGCCAGTACTCATCAGCGTGCCACAGAGATTGTTCCGTTAGCGTTATTGAAAAAATATGCGTTAGATTTGATGTAAGGTTTGCATGTTTAGTTATTGATATTAAAAAACTAAACTGCAGTTTTAACTTGTCGTTGCACAAAGAAATCTTCGACCTGATTGATATCCTGTGTGATCGGCATGGCAGGCAGACTTCGCATAAACACTTTGCCGTAGGGTTTGTTTAACAGCCGTGGATCACACAGGATCAATACACCATGATCCTGTTCATCACGAATTAAACGACCTATTCCCTGCTTTAACTGAATGACTGCAGATGGAATTTGAATGCTGCGAAACGGGTTGCCGCCCCGCTCTCGCAGATTATTGATGCGTGCTTCCAATACCGGATCGCCCGGCGAGGCAAATGGAATTTTATCGATTAATACGCAGGATAAGGCTTCACCTCGTACATCAACACCCTCCCAGAAACTGTTTGTTCCCAGTAAAACGGCATTGCCATGCTGACGAAACTCTTCCAGTAAGGTGGCCTTCGCCCCGCTCCCCTGCACCATTAATGGATAATCCAGATCGGCCAGTAAATCCGCTACTTCATGCATTGCCCGATAACTGGTAAACAATAAAAAGATGCGTCCCTGACTGTGCAAAATAACTTCTTTAGCTATATCAGCAACGTATTGATTGTATTGCCGATCTGAGGGTTCAACTGGAATATTGGGTAAATACAAAAGACTTTGTTTTGCATAGTCAAACGGGCTTTCCCAGCTGGCATATTCAGCGTTTTCAATGCCAAGATGCTGGCAGAAGTGATTAAATTTGCCGGCGACAGTTAAAGTTGCTGAGGTGAAAACCCATGCCGCCGGTTTTTCTTCCAGCCATTGTTGAAAATGCTGACTAATTTCAAACGGGGTGGCATGTAAAACAAATCCAGTTGGTCGATTATCGAGCCAAAGCACTAGATTATCGTCATTTTGCTCAGAGAATAATTGAATAATATTGACTAGCTCTTTAGCTCGAACATGGCATTGCGATAGCCCCGGACTTTGAACCGCCAGGGGTTCCAACTCTGATTCAAACACTTCAAGATAATCAACTAACTCATTGAAATTATTTTTAATTTCATCATTGAATAACTGTGTTAACCAGGGCGTACGTTGTTCAACATTACCAATGTGCAGACGTAACGATTGTAGTTTGGCTTGCAGTTTTTCTGCATGTAATCCCAGGGTTTTGCTGTCGGCTGCGTGTTCCTGAACTTCCTGCACGGTATCCCGGCATAGTTCAACGATTTGATTGCTGCTGATTCGATTGCCGAGAAACTGACCTGCAATCGCTGGGAGCTGGTGTGCCTCATCAATTATAAAAGCATCAGCCGTTGGTAATACCTCACCCTGTCCTGCGGATTTCAAGGCAAAATCAGACATCAGCAAGTGATGATTAATCACCACAATATCAGCTTCCTGGGCTCGACGACGGGCTTCCACAATAAAACACTGCTGATATTCAGGGCACTGCTGTCCCAGACAGTTATCTACAGTTGAGGTCACTCTTGGCCATAGATTTGATTGGTTTTCCAGCAGATCGGACTCGCTTAAATCGCCATTTTTGGAGCTTTGTGACCAATCACGTAAAGACCTTAAAGCATCACTTTGCGAGAGTAATAAAGGATCTTGTTCTGCCAGAGTCAGTCGATGATGGCATAGATAATTACTACGCCCCTTGAGGATGGCCGCTTGAAATGGTACAGCCAACGCTTTCCGCAATGTGGGTAAGTCGCGTCTGAATAATTGATCCTGAAGATTTTTAGTCCCGGTGGAAATAAAAACTTTTTGACCGGATAAAATGGCGGGTGCCAGGTAGGCAAAGGTTTTACCGGTGCCTGTTCCGGCTTCAGCGACTAAAACTGTAGCAGAGGCCAGGGTATCGGCAATACGCTGAGCCATTTCCTGTTGTGCCTGACGCGGATGATATCCCTTGATTTGCCTGGCAAGAATGCCGCCATCAGCAAAAATCTGTTGTAAATCATCCTGCATAACAACGTCCGTACAACTCCATTAACCTGTCTGGGTAAATCACGTAGCCTGATTATCCCAGATTTCAGGTTCTGCACCATTTTCAGCCGTCCAGATCCGTTCACCGATAATTTTGAATTGGGCGATAGACATGGCGCCACGTTTTTTACGATTACTCTCACGATCAGTCAGTGCTTCCTGGATAACCTGCTTGGAAGCATAAAATATTTCTATTGGCTGATATTCATCATCAAACAATACCAGTAACACTCCATCCCATTCCTGTGTTGGGTTTAATTGACCAATTCGTGGGGTGGATTTGCTGCTATCAAAAATGGCACGACCTTTAATCACCAGTTTTTGATCGGCTAATGTGCCACTTTTGCCGATTGCGTCATAACTGGAATTCAAATTATCCAGTAACTGCAGATCCAGCGATTTTGCGGCATCAAAACGAGCAATTTCACCGGTGACCGGCAAGGTGCTGCCAGTCGCCTGACGATAGCGTGCGGCCAGCTGTCGGGTTTCGTGCATTAATGTATCGATGGAATATAAATCCATTTCTATCTCAGACCGCTTTTTTTATTCACATTGAAGCATTATACATGGCAAAAAAAAACGGTCTGCCTGCTTTCGCAGACAAACCGTAAATTTTGTCGAGGCTGTGAATAACCTACTAGGGCCTGTTGACCTTTCATAACCACCACTGCTGGAGGCTATTTTTCATCCAACAAGGCGGCGGAAATGATGCGATGTAGTTGTCCTACATAAGTCATTTCCAACGCGGTAGGGCGGAAAAATAGTCCCAGCCCTTCGGGTTGTGGCTGAAAATGCACTACTCTGCGTTGCTCGTCATTTATTTAGAGTGACTAAACTTCACTCCTCGCGCCTTGATTGGTACATTTTCAGTCACAACAGAGGCGGTTATGAAAGATCAACAGGCCCTTATTAAGACCACAAACCAATGCAAAAAATTCAATTATGATTTTTTCGCATCCAGTTCTTTCTGATAATACTTATGAACCAGCTTATCCTGGTTTTCCAGAAGATAATCAATGCTTGGTTCATGATTCATCGCTTTCTCGATGGCGCGAGTAGTCGCACGACGATGCACATCAAATAACGCTTCGTGATCCAGGTTTTCAACGCCAGTAATACCAGGGTTTAACCAGACTGACACGATGATGCCTAAATCATTGGCTTTTTCTTTAGGGATAGTGCCGTTACGTACAGCATCCAATACACCATTGGCAATTGCACCTTGAACTGTCCCCATCAGGATATTGGTATAGGCAGTGTTTTTAACAGTTACTTTACTGACCATAATTGTCGCAGGACGAACCTGAACATCTGTATTCATCAGCGCTAAAACACGTGAATGACCTTTGACCTGATCACCCATTAAATTAGCAAAGGCAGTTCCTACTGGTCCATCCAATTCGCCAATAACAACTTCTGGTTCCGCAGCAGTCAATGGTGGGCCATCAGCGATCAATGCTTCACCAGTTCGCATCACAATTCTCTCACTCATAAGCTATTGCTCCTTGAATTAGTACTAAGAAAACAAATCATTATCCCGGTCTGAACCACATGTCGCAACCTTATAAACCTTTATGACAATATTGATGCAGAGTAAACTGACATTTTTTTGCTTGGATTTAGCATGACCGATATTGCAACACCTTATGAACGCATTGGCGGAGAATCAGCCGTTCGTAAACTTTGTCACACCTTTTATAAGATTATGACCGAGACGCCGCAAACCCAGCTCATTCGGAGCTTGCATCCGCAAGAAATACAACTTAGTGAAGATAAACTGTATATGTTTTTGACTGGTTGGTTAGGCGGCCCTCCTTTGTATACGGAAAAGTATGGACATCCAAAATTGAGATCTAGACATTTACCCTTTTCCATTGGTATAGAAGAGCGTGATCAATGGCTTTATTGTATGACGGAGGCACTAAACACAATGGATCTCGATCCGTTATTTACTACACAACTAATGAGTTCATTTGCCCAGACCGCAGATTTTATGCGTAATCGACAGGAATCGGAGTAAATATGCATATTGGTGCGGTCATAATTGGTGATGAAATTCTCAGCGGTAAACGTCAGGACAAGCATTTCAATCAATTGCAAATCATGCTGGCCAAACGCGGTCTTGAACTCAGCTGGACCTTGATTGTTGGCGATGATCCACAACAACTTGAACGGGCTTTGCGTTACAGCATGAGCAGTGAAGATCTGGTGTTCAGCTTCGGTGGAATCGGTGCAACGCCCGATGACAGAACCCGCCAGACAGTCGCCAAAATTGCCGATGTACCGTTAATCCCTCACCCTGAGGCAACTGCTGAAATCGAGGCGTGTTTTGGTAAAGATGCTTATCCCAACCGTATATTGATGGGCTACCTGCCAGAAGGATCGAGAACAATTCCTAATACAATCAATCGCATACCGGGATTTTCTTATGCAAATCATCACTTTACACCGGGCTTTCCGGAGATGGCCTGGCCGATGGTGGAGTGGGTTTTAGATAATTTATATCCACATTTAAAAAATCAACGTCCTGCCACGGAGCAGACTATTTTTGTACAACGTGGACGTGAGTCGGATTTGTTACCGGTAATGAATCAGATTGTTAACGATTATCCACTTCTGAAATTATCCAGTCTGCCTCATCTCGGTGACCCCCCCCATATCGAATTCAGTCTGCGTGGGGATTTGGATCAGGTTGAACAAGCCATGCAATTTATTAAACAGGCTGTTGATCAAGCCGGTTTTGTCTGGTCCAATCAGTTAATCCAGTAAAACCATAGCGGTAAACTCGCCATGCAGAGCACGGTCGTTAATGTCACTGCTGCCGCGTAAAGCGATGTATCCAAACCGTAGCGTTCACAGATCACAATCCCAAATACCATCGTCGGCATGGCAGCTGATAATATCACCGTAGTCATAATATCGGTCGGCAAGCTCAGGACCTGAGTCAACAGCCAAACACCCGCTGGCGCCATAAATAAGGTAATTGCTGCCACTGGTAGTAATAGTGGTAACAGGTTCAATCGCAGGCTCTGCCACCGAATGCTCATCCCCAGTGCTATCAGCATTAGAGGCACCACGCCACCTGAAAGCGTTTGTAAGGCAGAATGAATAAACTCAGGGCGTTCCACATTAAGCAAATTTAATAGCACTGCAATGGTCACTGCCCATAAAGGCGGGATCTTCAGCATGCTTTTTAATGGGTGCGCTGACTGATCGTGACTGCCGTAATATTCGGCCACTAGCATCCCGACCGTCATTAACACCGGTGTACAGGCAAATAAATCGTATTGCAGGATAATAGCATTCGACCAGCTGCCAAGCACCTGATCCAACACTGGCAGGCCAAGATAGGTGACGTTGGGAAAAGTTGCCGCCAGGATCAACGCGCCCTTTTGGGCATTGGTCACCGGAATCACTTTTAATACCAGCCATATAGACAAGGCTGCTGTCGCCAGACCACTCATTGCCAACAGCGATATCTTCATTGAAGTGATATCCAGTGGCGCTTGCCAGATCACATCAATCACCATGGCTGGCAACAGAATATAAAACACCAGATCGGTCAGTGCCCGGCGATGAGCCAGCGCCGGGATGTGTCTGGGGGCCAAAGCCTGCCATAGTGCACCACAGGCAATTAATACGGCCATTTGCGCCAACACCATAAACATCGGAAGACTACCTTGAATGGAGGACAGGTGATCGTATCAATCGGTCACTGATAACAAAAGCCAAAAGTCAATTGCTTTGCTTGCATGGTGCTGGATTTAGCTTGCCTGACGGCAGTTGCACAGGTAATGTTAGCCCGATTACTGGATGATGCTGTAAAACAGCTGTCTCATGCTGACTCCAGCCTGATGATACCTTTCATAATGAGGTTGTTTCTTATGTCTTTATCAAAACAATTACTTATCTTGCTAACACTGATTTTTCTGATTGTGTTCTCAGTAAATTTTGTCATGAGCATGGACAATATCCGTAGTTATCTGCAGGGCGAATCGGAAGTGCATGTACAGGACACCGCAACCTCACTTGGTTTATCACTCAGCCCGCATATGGCTGATGAGACTGATCCGATTTTACGGACCATGATGAACGCAATTTTTGATACCGGTTATTACAAGGAAATGCGGTTACTGGATGTGGATGGCAATGAATTGATTCGGCTGACCAATCCCGATGAAGTGCGTGGTGTACCCAGCTGGCTGATCCGGTTTTTTCCCATCGAAACCGCCACTGCTGTCAGTGAACTCAGTACCGGCTGGAATATTGCTGGTACCCTGCAAGTCACCAGTAATCCTGGTTATGGTTACCTCAAGCTATACGAACAATTTAAATCCACACTCAAATTTTCATTGTTAATTCTGCTAGGCGCGATTTTGCTGTTGTTGGTGGTGCTGAGAATGACCTTACGCCCATTAAAAGCCATAACTGAACAGGCAAATGATATTTCTGCAGGGAAATTTACCGTTATTGAAAATTTACCCTGGACCAGAGAAGTACGCTCAGTCGCCAAATCCATGAACAGCATGTCAACCAAAATTGGCAAAACCATTCATCACCTGAATTTGCGACTTGATAAGCTCAATGACAATTTGAATCGTGATCCCCTGACAAACTTATTAAATCAGCAAATGTTCAATGTCGATATAAAACAGGCGCTCTCCATTGGCGAGTTCGGCCATGTTATCTACATCAAATTCGATGACTTGAGCGCAGTGGTGAAAAATCAGGGCAAAAATGCAGTTGATGCATTGCTGATAGATTTTGCCAGCCAGTTGCAACAATTACCCTTTGCCAATGTGCGCAATTATCGCTGGTACGGATCAGAATTTGCTGTTCAGACAACCGATAGCAATATCGAGGATATAACTCAGATTGCCGAACATATTCAGGCTCTGGCCAGCGAACTGGGTCAACAATATGAGCATAGCGACTTGCTGCATATGGGGATTGTTTCCTACGAACGCAGCAGTGAAATTGAACGACTGATGCCAGCCTTGATTGAGGCCTACGAGCAAGCACGGTTGATTGAGGCCAATGCTTTCTACATTAAGGAAAACACCTTAAGCTCAATGACTGAAATGAGCTGGAAAGCGACTATCGAACAGGTGATTAATACAGATTCGGCGATGATTACCTTTACCAACCAGGCTTACAACTACAGTGATAAGGCAAAACCCCACCTGGTAATGCGGGAAGCCTTTACCGAAGTTCGCGATGCAAACGGTGATTTGCTGCCCATTGGTACCTTCTTCTCAATGGCTGAGGCTTTTGATCTGGTTGAAACGCTGGACAAACATATTGTGCAAAAGGTGTTGGACTTAATGGCCAAAGAGTCCAATCCAGCCCCGGTCACAATCAACCTTTCTCTGGCATCAATTGCTTCAGCAGACTTTCGTCAATGGCTTGGCAAAGCAGTGATTCAATCAGGCTTATCACCTGCCCTGTTAGCTTTTAGTGTGACCGCTTATGCTGCGGCCAAAGATCTGGATACATTCACCAATTTCAGCATCTTTGTCAGACAGTTAGGCGCTCACAGTTTATTAAAACGTTATAGCAGTGATGTGATTCCGGTGAATCTTTTGAAAGATCTGCATATTGATTACATTCGCCTGGCACGCGATCTGACCACAGATATCCGTAGTAATACCAATAAACCGGACTTGCTCGATATCATTCAGGAAATTGCCCGCTTACTGGAAGTAAGAGTATTGGCAGAAAGTGCAAAAGACGAACAAGACTTTCTCTGGTTGCAACAGGCTGGCTTGTTCGGTATTAGTCGTTAATCAATGTTGCTTCGGCTAAAACCTGTTGTATTAATCTTATTGCTGGTCTGGTGGCTGCCGTTTTCTGTTCCGTTGCTGGCAGAATTGCTGATTTCAGAAGCGTTATTGCAACGAATTGAAAATGAATACGATAGCGATGCCAGACAACGCGTTGAAGCCTGGCAAATATTGATGCAGGAAAATCAGGATTTAACAGAGCGGGAAAAACTCGCGGTAGTGAACGATTTTTTTAACAGTAATGTCCTGTTTGTTGATGATATTTTGTTATGGGATAAAGAGGATTACTGGGCTACGCCGATTGAAATGCTTTCCATTGGTGCGGGTGACTGTGAAGATTATTCCATTGCCAAATACTTCACTCTGAAACAGCTCGGTGTGGATGAAGATAAACTGCGAATCACTTATGTTAAAGCCATTGACCTGAATCAGGCACATATGGTTTTAACCTATTTTGAAAATAAACGTGCCATTCCGCTGGTACTGGACAATCTGATTAATGAAATTCAACCGGCTAGTCGTCGTCAGGATCTGACACCTGTTTACAGTTTTAATGGCACAGGGTTATGGCTGGCCAAATCCCGTGGCGAAGGACAACGGGTAGGTGATGCCTCACGCTTATCATTGTGGGAAGACTTAGCTGCCAGAATGCGGGCCGAAACCGTTGCGGATTGAAGATAACGTTTTTTGTTACAGAGTACGTCCGGCAATCTGATTAATCTGTGCAATCTGTTGTTGAATTTCGATTTCCAGTTGCAGTAGTTGGTGACGATGTTTATCAGCAACTTCCTGACTACGTAAAAAACTGGTTAAATCCACTCCACCCATATCAAAACTGCGTTGTTGCATATCAACATATTGCTGACTGACCGCATATTGTTCTTTCAATAGCGTCTGTCTCTGTTGCAACGTTTTAAGGGTATCCATCGCGGCAAGCAAGTCAGCTTCAAGCTGACGTTTCTGTTGCTGCTGGGCAATCTGCAAATCGGCTAACTGCCGGCTGGCCTGTGCAATAGCCGGTTGCTGATATTGTTTATCGTTCAAGGCAAAGCTGACGCCCACACCAACGCTGTTGTTGTAGGGATCGGCATGTTCATCCCGTTCACGTTTGACTCCAACAGACAGGCTGGGATGCTGCACATTGTCATACCGCGCATTAGCCATTTCACTGCGTTGTCGGGCAATTTGTTGCTCCAACTCAGCTAATAACGGATGGGCTTTATCAATTTCAGTCGACGCCGGTAAGTTTTCTTCAATCACATCGGGTAATACCTGCTGTCCGGTCAGGTACTGGTACTGATTTAAGCTTTTTTGCAAATCCATCTTTGCTGAAGCCAATTGAGACTGCATTTCCAGATGATGACTTTTTGCCAGCAGAGCTTCTGAGCTGGCTAAATCTCCCCCCTCTACCCGATTTTCAACATTCTTTAGCAAGTTTCGGGCATTGTCCCGTAATGTTTCGGCATGGCGAACTTTGACTGCAGAAAGCATCACTAGCCAGACATGACGTCTTACCTGTGCCGAGGCATCAAGGCGAATCCGTTGTTGATAGTAAGGCAGTTCTGCGGCCAGATGGCGCGACAGATTCTGTTGTTGACGCTTCTCACCGGGTAGCCAAATCGGCATTTCTACTGAAGATTCCCATTCCTGCAGCCCCTCACCACTACCAATGACATCATTAAAATGATTTACCGATAAACTTAAAGGCTCGGCAAATATTTTGCCAGCAAGATCTGCACGACTTTGTGCCAGCGCATCCATGCTGGATTCAGCTTGTCTGGCAGGGTGCTGGCTGTAAACGTAATCCGTCAGTGTTTTCAGCGTGATGGGATCCGCTTCCTCAGCATTAACGGAATAACTGAACAAACTTGAGCTCAGTCCGAATAATAAACACAGCATACGCAGTTTCATGTTCTACCCCTTATTCGGTGGTTTGAGTCTTGCCGTGACGAAGTTTGGCAAAATTTTCGGCAATGCTTTCATGGAACGACAATAATGCCGGAATGACCAGTAACACTAACACCGTGGCAAACATCAAACCAAACGAAATCGATACAGCCATTGGAATCAAAAACTGCGCCTGAGGCGATGTTTCAAATAGTAATGGCGTGAGCCCGCCAATAGTGGTTAAAGAAGTCAATAATACTGCCCTTAACCGTAAAACCGAGGCTTCAATAATGGCATTTTGGGTCTCCAGGCCTTTTTCCCGCAGGTTTTTGAAAAAGGTCACCAGAATAATCGCATTATTGACCACGATGCCCGACAGCCCAAAGATGCCGAATAACGACAGAATGGTCAGATCGATATTGAGTAACCAATGGCCGACCAGCGCCCCAATCAGACCAAATGGAATGGCAGTCATTACCACTAGCGGCCAGCCATACGATGCAAATACCCAGGCCAGAATGATATAGATTAACGCAAAGGCCAGCAGTGTGCCCTGCTTCATATCACCAATGGTATCGGCCTGTTCTTCTGCCCTGCCCTCAAAAACTACCTGGATGCCATAACGCGCCATCAAATCAGGTAGAAATTCTTCCTGTAAATCCGCCAGAATATTGTTGTTATTGGTGACCTGACTGTCTACGGTTGCCGTGACATGTACCGCCAGTCGAGTATCAGTATGCCGCAACACATCAAAGCCGCGCCGAGCGTCAAAGTGCACCACTGAGTCCAGCGGCACACTGCCACCATCTGGCAGGCGGATCATAAAATCGTCGAGTGAGGCCTGAGTATTTCGCTGGCTATCTGGAAACATCACCCGAACTTCAACTTCATCATCACCATCCTGAAAAATCTGTACCAGACGTCCGTCGTAAGCCGAGCGTAATTGTCTGCCAACGTTTTCTACCGTTAACCCCAACACCTCGCCCTGCTCTTTGAGGCGATAAATCAACTGTGATTGACCATAAGGCAAATCATCCTCAATCGCACTCACGCCGGGATAACGCTGTAATACTTCAATAACCTCAGTGGCAGCAGCTTTTAGGTTATCGGTAGTGCCGCCGGTGAGCCGAATATCAATATCACTACCCGGTGGTCCACCGCGACGTTCCGATATGGTGAAGGTTTCAATGCCCGCAGGCATAACGATCTTCTCGCGCCAGGCATTAATAAAGGTCTGATTGCGAACATCACGTTGATCTGGTGAGGTCAGTTCAACCTGTATTGAGGCAAACCGATCATCAACCTGAGCGGCAGACATTCCTCCGGCAGTGCCCGCCGCGCCCAGCTTGCTGGTGGCGACATCAACCAATGGCTGGTCCCATTGCTGATCAGTTTGCTGCAATGTCGCCGTGAGATGTTGCAGAAATTTATCAGACTCACTGCGCGGCGTTCCAGCAACAAAACGGGCATTGGCTAACACCGTGGTGCCTTCAGGGGATGGGAAAAAGTTAAAACTGATGCGACCACCTGCCAGCAAACCAAAACTGATGATCAGTAACGCCATGGCAATACTCACCGTTAAGCCACGATTTTTTACCGCATTGGTGACCAATGGACGGAAAAGATCGTCACGCAGATAATTGAAAGCATTATCCAGTCGTGCACGTATGGCCGAAGGCTTGGCATGATGAATATTTTGAAAACTATGGCGCAGATGCCCGGGCAGGATCAGAAAACACTCAATCAATGAGGCGATAATCACACAAATCACTACAAACGGAATATCAAACAGAATATTACCAATCACACCACTGATAAGCATTAATGGAATAAATGAAGAAATGGTGGTCAGCGAAGAAGATAAAATCGGTGCCAACATGCGTCTGGCACCACCTTCCGATGCTGTCAGTGATGGTTCACCACTCTGATAATGGGCAAATGCATCTTCCCCGACCACGATGGCATCATCAACAATAATCCCCAGCGACATGATCAGACCAAACAGGCTGATCATATTAATACTGCCGCCCAATGCATATAACACCGCTATGGCCGCCATAAAGGAAACCGGTATACCGACCGCTACCCAGAATGCGACGCGCCCATGCAGGAATAGAAACAGAATGCCCAATACCAGCAATAATCCGCCCAGACCGTTTTTTAACAGTAGATTGATCCGCTCTTTAATCAGTTGCCAGCTGGCATCATAGACTTTGAGCTCAACGCCATCAGGTAGTGTTCCGGCTTTTTCATCCAGCCATTTTTCAAGCACCCGTGCGCTTTCCAACGAATCAGCATTTTCAGTGCGTTGTAACTCCAGTTCAATGGCGGGTTGTCCCTGATAAAACAGATTCATCTGTTTACGTAAAGGCCGACGCTCAATTGTTGCCACATCTTCCAGTTTCACTAATCCATTGGCGAAATCGGACTGAACCGGAAATTCAGCAAAAGCCTGCACATCACGCCCCTGATCCAGACTGCGGATCTGCCGTGTGCTTTCATCATTGCCTATTTCACCGGCGGGTAAATCCTGACTCAGCTGGGCAATACGATCAGCAACCTCATCCAGATCCAGTCCCAATGCTTCCAATTTGGTTTTATCCAGCTGAATGGCTATTTCTTCAAGCGGTAATCCGCTGATATTGATCCGCGAGATACCACGGTCCAGCAACTCATGCTCAATATCATGTGCAAGGTAACGCAAGGAGGCCAAGTCGCCGGTTTCACTGGTGATCAGAATGCGCGCCACACTCTCATAATTGGTGACCAGGGTGACTTCAGGCTCTTCACTATCCGTGGGTAAATTGCGGATCTGAGCAATTCGATCCTTGACCTGATCCAGCGCCTGTCCCATATCGCTTTTTTCAACAAATTCAAGCGTGACCCGTGCCATACCGTAAGATGAGGTTGAGGTCATCTTTTTCACATAATCAACACTGCGAAGTTCCTGCTCCACTTGACGGGTAATCGACTCAGCAACGTCCTCGGCACTGGCACCACGCCATTCAATACTGACGCTGATAATATCCAGAGCAAAGGTCGGGAAAAACTGAGTGTTAATACGATTTAATGACAGAACCCCGGCGAGGATCATCACCATCATCAACAGATTGGCCGCAACCCGATGTTGGGCAAAGACACCAATAAAGTCACGTTTCACCGTATTATTCATCTTTAATACTTACGGATAACCCATTGATAGCATTAGGCAATTGAGTAACAATAATCCTATCGCCTTGTTGCAAAGCGTCGCTTTGAATCAGCAAGCGGCTTTTGCCATCCTGATCGGAATAATCACCGATTTTGCTGACGTGCACCGCTTCAAGCTGGTTATTACGAACCCGATAAACCCGATCCAAACCATATAAAGCACTGTAAGGAATGGCTACAGTATCCTGCCGAACAGGCAAATCCAGTTGGGCGCTGACAAACTGTCCTGCGGCCAAGGGCCCCGGATCACCTTGCAGACGGAACAGGCCATCTCGTCCTGCGACATTGGCATTCACTTCACCGCTGAGGCGTTGTAATTCAAATTCATATTGCTGACCGGAAACGTCTGCGGTGGCGGTCAAACGCTGTGTTTCAAGTACTGAATAAATATCCATCAGATAACGCTGCGGAATGGATGCACGCAATTCCAGTTGCTGCATATCATAAAGTGTCATTAAAGCATCACCGATCTGCACCCTGTCGCCCTTGGCAATTTGCCGATTAGTGATTCGACCTGAAAATGGCGCTTCGATAACGGTACGACTCAGATCCAGTTCTGCACGGTCCAGTTGTGCCTGAGCCTGTTGACGGTTTGCCTGAAGCTGGGCAATTCGAATGGGATGATCCTGAATATCAAATTGCCGTTGTTTAAGCTCCAGGCTTTGTTGCGCCTGTAAGGAGATTGACTCATCCAATAAAGCCTGTGACGACAACTGGCTCTGTTGCAACTTTTCGGCACGATTCACTGCCGCTTTGGCCAGATCAACTAATTGCTGTTGTGTACCTAACAAGGCTTGATTGCGTTGAAGTTGCGACTTTTCTGCGTCGATCTGTGCATCAATCAATGCCAGTTCGGCAGCAGCCTGCTCGACCGCCAATTGCGCTTCTCGAGGATCCAGTTCAATCAGCACATCACCCTGTTCAACATATTCGCCATCAAACACATAAACCTCAGCGACATCTGCGGTAACAGCAGCTCGCAAATTAGCCATTTGCGGCGCTTCAAGACGACCATACAACGTTAATGTTGGTGATAATGCGGCAAAATCAATCGTCTGGGTCTCAACCAAGACACCCTGTACCGGACGATCCTGAACCGGAGCCTGGGGACGGGTACTGATTAACGTACTGAATATTACGATGGCCAATGCCACGACCAGCAAAGGGGGTAACAAACGTTTAATCAAAACCCTACTCCGTTAAATTTTCATTGGTGACTTTGGCAGATCACTCCGCTTCTGTCACGATGATTAAGCGTAAAGCATCCAATTTCAGTTCGGCCTGATGCAAATACTGTTGCAGCTGTTGCTGTTGCGACTGCAGCGCTTCAATTTCTACTGGCTTGATATGGGTATTTTGTTCAGCAAGATGCTGCAGACGATTCAATTCATGGTCGGTCAGTTCGGTCATTTTACGGATAGCCTGTTCAATTAACTGTTTTTGATGGTTGTCTGCCATTTTTTTACTAGTGTCAATTAAGTTATCGATTCGGGATCTGGCGACCTGCACCATCTGCTGAGCAGTATGTTTGGGAATGCGACCAGCTTGCTGATTCATTTCCTGCTCCGGCAACTGTTCTTCAAAACACCGGCCATTCTCGTCTATAACAATTCGCAGGTACGATTCCGGAATATACCGCGTAATATTAAACTGCTTCGGTGCAGGACAATGCATCACAAAGGCGACTTCAAGTAACAGACTTCCGGCGGGCACCAGATTACTTTTTAACTGACAGAATGCGGTATTGCCCAGATCAGAACTGATCACCGCATCCATTGCCGACAACACCAATGGATGCTCCCAGCTCAGAAACGCCATATCCTCGCGGGATAATGCTCTGGCACGCTGATAAGTGGCTGTTAAACCGTCTTCTGGCAGATCAATTTCATCACTACGTAACTCATCACCACGCTGCAATATAATACTGTCAGCGCTGTGAGCCTGTTGCTCCACACCGTAAGCATCAAAGAAATCATCCATAAAAGCAGCCAGTTCCAATGGGCTGCTGGCATCGTCTACCTGCATCAGGATCTCTTTTGCCGCGGCTTCATCATAGGAATTCAATGTGAGCAGTCGGTCCCTGCCCTGACTGAGACTTTCGCGTAATTGCTGTTCTGCCTTTTGAGTATCCTTAAGCAATTTGGCAAAGGCTTTTTTGTCTTCGGGATGCCTTAGGCACTGCTCCAGCTGATCAGCAAATTGCTCACGTAATGCGGCACCGGTTTTACAAACCGATTCAAACGCATTTAAACCCTGCTGATACCAGTCCAGCAACAATTGCTGAGCAGTATCCTGATAAAACGGCAGCACGATATTGACGGTATTACGCTGGCCGATACGATCCAGTCGCCCAATGCGCTGTTCCAGCAAATCGGGATTGAGCGGTAAATCAAATAACACCAGATACGAACAGAACTGGAAGTTACGGCCTTCACTGCCAATTTCCGAGCAGATCAGAATCTGTGCGCCCTCTTCATCATCAGCAAAAAAAGCCGCAGCACGATCGCGGGTAATTAACGTCATCTGTTCATGAAATACGGCGCTTCGCACCCCATGTTGCAGACGCAGATGTAATTCCAACTCTTTTGCGGTTTCAGCATTGGCAGTAATTAATAAGGTCTTTTCACCACGGTGCTGTTTCAGCCAGCTCACCAACCATTCAACCCGCGGATCCAGCTCCAGCCAGTCTTCACCTAAAAGTGTTTCGGGTTGTACCAAGTGAGTAAGCTCGCTGTTGGTTTCCGGCAAAAACTGCTCTGGAAACTCCAGTGGATAAGATGTTAACTGCCGCTCAGGAAACCCTTTAACCGTATCGCGGGTATTACGGAATAAAATCCGCCCGGTACCGAATTGGTCAAGAAACCGTTGTTTAGCCTGTTCACGTGCTGCTGCAAATTCATCACTTTCAGCCAGTGCAGATAACAACTCATCATCCAAATAAGGTTTTAATTGGGCTTTTAAACTTTTGTTTTTATCGAAATCACTGGCGGATTCAACCGCCATCAGTTGATCCAGTAACAGACTGATTTGCTGATAATGCTGCTGTTCTTCACGAAATTGCGCCAAGTCATAATAGCGATCCGGATCCAGTAACTTCAGACGAGCAAAGTGACTGTCCATACCTAACTGTTCAGGTGTAGCGGTTAACAATAAAACTGAGGCAATCTGTGCGGCCAGCTTTTCCACCAGTTGATAGCCTTCACTGCTCTGATCTTCATGCCATTGCAGATGATGCGCCTCGTCCACTACCAACATATCCCAGCTTGCCTGCAACACATCTGTTTGCATTTCAGGATGATTTTCCAGCGTCTGTAAATCAGTTAAAACTAATTGTGCACTATCAAAGGCATTGCCCTCGTCTAGTTCAACCAGCGCTTCGTAACGTTCGGCATCAATCACTGTAAAAGCCAGATTAAACCGTCGCAGCATTTCCACCAACCACTGATGCACCAATGCTGAGGGAACGATCACCAATACACGACTGGCCCGACCCTGCATGATTTGCTGATGCATAATCAAGCCGGCTTCAATGGTTTTCCCCAAGCCAACTTCATCGGCCAGTAAAACTCTGCTAGAAATGCGGTTGGTCATTTGTGAGGCAATGTAAAACTGATGCGGCAGACATTGCACCCGAGCACCTAACAGACCAAATACTGGTGATTGATGCAAACGATGGAAATATTGATGAGTACGGAGACGTAGTTGAAACTTGCGGTTTTTGTCTATCTGACCGGCAAACAGGCGGTCTGTGGCCTGACTGAACTGCACAAAACTATCCAAATCCATTTCATGAATGCTGATGGATTCACCGTTTTCAGTCTCACCTTGATAAACAAAACAACCATTTAATGGATGCTTTTCATTGATAGTAAAACGTTCTCCGGTACGCGTTTTCACCTGTTCACCGAGCGGATAATCAACCCGACTCAGCGGCGCATTATTGGCCGCATAACTGCGCTGCTCTTCGGCAGCCGGAAAGGAAATTTCAATTCGTCTTCCGGTGACTTCAATGATGATACCCAGACCTAACTCGGCCTCGCTGTTACTGACCCAACGTTGGCCAACTGCAAAACTTATTTCTGACAAACTGTGCTACCTGATTAATTGCGATGAATTTAGACATTGCCCAACCTGACAGGCGAGCAAAATATGCCGATATGGTAAATTGTCAGGCTGTATTTTCCTATAGTAAATAAGATGTCCAGCCAGTTTTTTATACTTCGCACTCCTTCAATCAGCGAATCGGAAATCAAAAAATCGCGGTTTATTGGTGTGGCCATGCACTGTGACAGTGAACAATCGGCTTTAAAACAGCTTCGGCAATTGGCTGCCCAACATTCTTCTGCAAATCATCTGGCCTTTGCCTGGCGGATCCGCGCAGCGGAAGGGTTTATCACCGAACGTTTTTTTGATGCCGGCGAACCCTCCGGTACTGCAGGCCGACCCATTCTGTCACCGTTACAGGGTGAAGACCTGATTAATACGGTTGTGGCGGTCATTCGTTATTTTGGCGGGGTTAAATTAGGCACAGGAGGTTTGACCCGAGCTTATGGAAATGCCGCCAAACAAGCCATCGATGCGGCCGGCAAGCTTCCCTGGGTAGAAATGGCGCAACTCAGCTTAAAGATTGATTACAGCCAGTTACAAATGCTGGAATATCAGCTTAAACAGATCAAAGGACGAATTGTCGATCAGCAATTTACCGATATGGTCAGAGTGGTAATTGAATTGCCCGCTGAGCATCTTGTCGCAATTCGCGAACAATTCAGTTCGTAAACGTTATCAAACGCTGGTTAATTTCAATGGTACTGAAAGCAAATTGTTGCTCAATGAAATTCAGGCTATTGCGATGATAGAAAAACACATGGGTCATATCGTTTTTGTAATGCCATTTGGCGAAATCAATGCTGTTCTCAAATAGTTGAGTCATGCAAAACAATTTACCACCTGGATTTAACAACGATTTAAGCCGGGCGAATTCCACCGCCGGTTGATGAAAATGTTCAATAACTTCGCAACAGATAATAAAATCATATTGCTCGGATAACACGCTGTTATCCGGATGAAAAACCGGATCATACAGCTTTGTCTGATAGCCTTTTTCAGTAATGATTTTACTGATAACAGGTCCAGGCCCCGCCCCAAAATCCAGACCGATTTTGTCAGAGGTAATTTGGCTTAGAATAGCCTCGGTGATGGGTGAGACAAATTGCTGATATCGTGGATCATCAACATCATTTTCATGGGTCAGGTATAACGCTGTTTCGCTTTCCGTATCTGGCAAATGCTGTTTATCCATCTGCACAGCATGACATTCATCGCATTGCCAGTAATCGCGACCGCGCCAGTTTTGATAAAACGTCACTGGCGCGGCACATAAGCGACAATTATTCTCGATCCACGGGGTCACAACGGTAAAAAGCTGGTCAGCAATCCTATCAAACCACCAAACACGCCACCCCAGACGACGAGCCAGCCCAAATGCTGACGAATCAGATCCTGAATCATCTGCTTGACCATTAAGGGTGTCAGTTCTTCCAGGCGACTATGGACAATAGCGTAAATCTGCCGATATAAATCATCACTGACTGGCCCACTGCTGAGCTTTTCTCGCAGATGCTGCTGAAAATGTTCGCTATGGGCAATATCATTCAATGAGTGCTGCATTTTACGAACAAACGGTTCTTTCAGTGGATTAAGCGCCTTGGCACCGCCAACCATTGATAACATGCTGCCAAATGATGATTCCATAATGGTGGCCACCAGATTATCAAACACCGGATTCAGGTCAGTTTGATCGATGATTTCGGAAAAATCGAGTTGATGGTCACGCTTATCATCGAGCATTTCGCTGACAAAACGATCCAGACTTTGCTGATTGAAGAACTGTTCCATCACCAGTTTTTCAATCGCCGTGCGAAACTCACTAAAGCGCGCTGTAATAACACCGGATCCATACAATCCCGGCACTTTTTCAAACAGCATATGAATGGCCAGCCAGTTCGTTATCCCTCCTGCCAAGGCAAACATTCCCATGGATAAAACCGGTTCACGCCAAGGTGTATCCAACAATAAACCTACGCCAATCACTGCGGCCGCGCAGAGATTGGTTAATAAACTCTTATTCATCGGCAGTTAATTCTATTCAGTCTTTAGTCCAGCGGGTTAATGCTTCAATGATCTGTTGCGCCTGATCGCGGCTGGAGATATTGAATTTTGAACGTTGGCCATACTCACCATTACGTTTTTGATAGCGACGGATCGTATATTTATCAGGACCAAACTCGCCAGTTTTGCGATCCAGATCCTGATAACGGAACATCACGGTCGCCCAGGCACCTTTGGTAAGAACAACCTTATCGAGTTCCTTGACGGTGGTAACATCGCCTTCCTGATAGGTCACCGTTAACTCATCAACTGTTTCTGACATAGTGTTTATATTCCTTTGATTTAATTAAAAAACTGTTTAAGCGCATTGTATAAATGCGAAGTGTCCTGGCTGCCGGCAAGCTCTCGAATCGAATGCATGGCAAAAGTTGGTACCCCTATATCCAGAGTGTGAACGCCCAGATTACTGGCAGTCAACGGACCGATAGTACTGCCACAGCCCATATCCGTTCGCACCACAAAATCCTGCACCGGCACATCAGCCAGTTCACAAAGCTGCCGGAAACGTGCACTGCTTTGACTGTTAGTGGCATAGCGTTGATTGGCATTACTTTTAATCACCGGTCCTTTATTCAGAATGGGACCATGTTGTTCATCATGCCGATCAGCATAGTTGGGGTGAATACCGTGCGCATTATCCGCAGAAATTAATAATGAGTGCTGGATAATTCGTTGATAGCTTTCATTATCCTGGGCCAGACGCTGCAGAACGGCGGGCAAGAAGGTTCCCTGTGCGCCACTGGTCGACACACTGCCGACCTCTTCGTGATCTGTGCATACCAGTAAATTGGCCTTATTTTTCGATCCGGCCAATAACGCCTGCAAGCCAATATAACAACTCAGCAAATTGTCCAGGCGCGCAGCACTGATAAAGTCTTCATTGATACCGACCAGCGCCGACGGCTGGGTATCGTAAAAACAGATTTCGTAATCCAGCACTTTACCCACCGTCAGTTCACCCTGCTCGGATCTGAGCTGTTGCTCGAGTAAGGCACGGAAGTCCGGTTTATCACCCTCTTCGGTTTGCAGCACTATCGGTGGCAGGTGTAGCTGCGGATTAATACTGCGATTCTGATTAACGTCCCGATCCAGATGGATGGCCAGACTAGGAATAGCCGCCACAGGCTTTTTGAAATTAACCAACGCATGACTTAATTGACCATCAGCATCAGCAAAACTTACGCGTCCGGCCATCGATAAATCGCGGTCGAACCAGGGGTTTAACAGAGCTCCACCATATACTTCAACGCCCAGCTGCCAGAATGAATTTTTTACTGTGCCTGGTTGCGGTTTGACTTTTAAACAAGGGCTATCGGTATGTGCCCCCACCATTTGAAAGCCAGCTTCTGCCAAGTTGATATCGGGCAGATTAAACGCAATGATGGAGGAATCATTGCGGGTAACATAATAGCTACCGGTCGATAATGTTCCCCAGCTGTTTTTTTCATTAAGCGGTTTATATCCAGCAGCCTCCAGAGCCGCTTTCATATTGGCGACTGCATGAAACGGTGTGGGTGAAGCATCAATAAAATCAAGTAAACCACGATTGAGGTTATGGGGAGACGTGCTGCTCATGATGAATTCCGGAGTATGAAACTGGACGATATGGTAACGATTTTGTTGCATCAATGTGACAAATTCAGCCGATTGTTTCAATCTTCTATGTTCTGGCCGCGATAAATCCGTTTACTTTTAGGCTTTGAGGACGATTGTTTCTCAACCGGTTGGGAGGGACTGTTAACCCTTTTGATGTTGAGTCTGTCTGCGCCTTTTCAAAAACCAGATGCCCACGATACATACGTTTGGTGTTTGACTGGTTGGCAGAAATTAACTTTTTGATCTTGTCTTAAGAGATAATCCTACACGGCAAATTTTTCTGCTCATTTTTCATGTTGGCTCGTCTGCTCAGCAAACTGTTTAACGTTACTTTGTTGAGTTATTAATCATCGCAGCTATTTGGCTATGACAAGGCCTTATTCTGTATCGTTCTGGGATTTTGATCGAATGATGCGCCGGGCATTACCGCCATGTAAACGACAACGATCAGCCAAAGCGCCCAGCGACCATGCTTCAGGCTGGCGGATCGCCACTGAACGTTTGCACTTCTTCCCGCCTGGTAATCGTGCACCACATGGCGGGCGATAACGTTTGATCTTTTCCCATCCTTCCAGGGTTTGGGTGGCTTTACGAATGACTTTTACTTCCCGGGGTGACAAACTGTTTTGATCGACTGGACGTGTTTTTTCATCAGTATGGCGCCACCAGTAACGCACCACTGGCAATGGTAGTCCAAAACGACGAGCCAAATCATCAGGTTTTCGGTAAATTTCCATCTCCAGCAGCGTCAATGCAGCTTGTTCCAGACGAGTGGTAAATTCGCGGCTTTCTTCAGGTGTCATGCGGGTAAACAGGTGGCTGCAACGCAATAACCTCTTCGGTTAGATCTATATCTTCTGATTCGCTAATAGCCACATTGCGAACAGAAACTCCTGCATCCATCACACTTTGAGGGTCACCGGTAATCAATGGGTGCCATTCTGGTAACGATTCGCCTTCGGCCAGTAAACGATAGGCGCAGGTATCGGGCAACCAGTCAAAAAAGTGTGCCTGCTCTACGCTGAGTTGGATACAATCCGGCACAGTCTTTTGACGATTCGCATAATCCTTACAGCGACATGTTGAAATATCCAGTAATTCACAGGCTACACGGGTGTAATACATCCGTTCATCGGCATCATCTTCAAGTTTATGCAGACAGCATCGTCCACAGCCATCGCAAAGGCTTTCCCACTCGGTATGTGTCATCTGTCCAAGACGTTTATGTTTCCAGAACTCGGTAGATGTTTTATGCTGGTCAGTCATGAATCAATCAGTCTTATTATCTTCGCTGCTCAGTACGCTGATACAGCAATTTGATCCGCAATCTGTATTGGTTGCGGGAGAGTCGGCCAGGCTATGCCTGAACGACTGCCAAGATACCAGATCACTGGCGCTGGCGACACCATTTGAACAAGCACAACTCAAGCAAATTCACAGTGTGGATCTGGCGGTAATCAGCGATTTGACGGAAACTTTGCCGTTACAGGCCGGACAACAATGGCTGGGCTATTTACGCAATTTGCATGCACCACATATCATTTTGATTGCCGATCCTGCGCTGGCGCAAAAACAAGGATGGCAATTTCACGATTATCTGGCCATGGGCCTGCATCATATTGCCGGAACCAGTGATGGTTTACAGGTGTTCAGTTATGCTATTGAAAATTACCAACCCAAGCGCGACTGGCTGAACAGTCGTTTCTGGGCGAATCCGGAAAACTATGACAAATATCGTTGGTAGGTTGTCATCAGATTGTCATCAAATCCCTCTAGTTTGCTTGGGGGTGTCGGGTTACATAAACACTACACAATTACCGCAATTTTTATGTTCAAGCTTATCGTTAATTAACCTTCAAACAAGCCATCAAAATGGAAAACATGGAAACACAAATTGATCTGAATAGCTCCGACCTTTACTTGAATCGTGAGTTGAGTCTGCTGGAGTTCAATTGGCGCGTATTACAACAAGCTCTGGATCCCAGTGTGCCATTGCTGGAAAGACTGAATTATCTGTGTATTTCCAGTACCAATCTGGATGAATTTTTTGAAGTACGAGTGGCCGGTCTGATCCAACAGATCGAAATTGGCGATCCCTACCTGGAAGCTGATCAAATCAGCGCTCAGGAAGCATTAAGGTTGATCAGCATACGTGCCCATGAATTGGTTGATGAGCAATATTCAGTACTTAACAATGAATTATTACCGTTACTGGAGCAGGAAGGTATTAAAGTCCTGCCAAGGCCGATGTGGACCAGTGAACATAGTGCCTGGCTGGAACAGTATTTTCGTGATGAAATTCAACCTATCCTCAGCCCTATTGGATTGGACTCCTCACATCCATTTCCCCGATTACTCAATAAAAGTTTAAATTTTATTGTATCGATGGATGGCAAAGATGCTTTTGGCCGCAATATCGGTTTTGCCATTTTACAGGCCCCTAGAGCGCTACCACGGGTGATCCAGCTGCCTCCGGAGTTATGTGAACCGGGTCAATATCACTTTGTGTTTTTATCATCAATTATTCATGCGTTTGCCGATGATTTGTTTTTTGGGATGAAGATCAAGGGCTGTTATCAATTTCGCGTTACCCGAAACAGTGATTTAGCCATTGATACAGAAGAAACCAGTGATTTGCTGGCAACCATTGCAGATGAATTGACGCATCGTAATTACGGTGACGAAGTACGACTTGAGATTGCGCATAACTGCCCTGAAGAAATGGTTAATTTCCTGCGTGACCAGTGTGCAATGCATCAGGATAACGTCTATTTGGTCAATGGCCCTGTGAATCTAAGCCGTTTGCAGGCTTTGCATTCAATGGTTGAACGTTCGGATTTGAAATTCAAACCCTTTACTCAGGGACGACCAAATGGTCTGACGTCAGAGGTGGAAATCTTTGGGCTGTTAAAACAGAAGGATGTTCTTTTACATCATCCCTTTCAATCCTTTACCCCCGTCATTGATCTGATCAAACAGGCGGCTTCCGATTCCAGCGTGCTGGCTATCAAACAAACCCTGTATCGTACAGGTGCTGTTTCACCCATTGTCGATGCATTGGTTGCCGCCGCTCACGGCGGAAAAGAAGTCACTGTGGTTATTGAGTTGCGGGCGCGTTTTGATGAAGAAGCCAATGTTGCGTTGGCATCCAAGTTACAACAGGCGGGTGCTCATGTCGTCTATGGCATTGTTGGCTATAAAACCCATGCCAAAATGTTGCTCATTCTGCGTCGTGAAAATAATAAATTACGTCGTTACGTCCATCTGGGTACCGGTAACTACCATCGTAGTACTTCTCGTATTTATACCGATTATGGATTATTGACCTCAGACAAACAGATTGGTGAAGACGTTAATAACCTGTTTATCCAGCTCACCAGCTTGGGGAAAATCCCCAAAATGCATAAATTAATGCATGCACCATTCAATCTGCATCAAGGTTTACTGGATAAAATTAATCGGGAAATTGCTCACGCTGAAGCCGGCAAAAACGCGCATATCATTGTTAAGGTCAATGCATTGGTTGAACCTGAAATGATTAATGCCTTCTATCGTGCGTCCATTGCAGGTGTTAAAGTAGATTTGATTGTACGTGGTATCTGCACATTAAAACCGGGGGTTGCAGGCGTTTCGGAAAATATCCAGGTGCGAGGCATCATTGGTCGTTTTCTCGAGCACACTCGGGTATTTTATTTCGAAAATGGCGGCGATTTTGAAGTCTGGGCAGGTAGTGCCGATTTGATGAAACGTAACCTGCTACGTCGAGTCGAGACCTGTTTCCCAATTGAGTCAAAACGCCTGCAAAAACGAATTATCGATGATCTGAATCTGTACCTTACTGATAATACTCAGGCGTGGGTTTTATCGGCTGATGGTCGCTATCGGCGTGCCCCCCGCAACGAAGGAGATGCAATGATCAGTGCTCAGAACACGCTTCTGGAACAATTGGCGAAAACCAATTAATCATGCAAATAATCGCATTTTTTAATCTGAAAGGTGGTGTGGGTAAGACCACATCTGCAGTAAATATTGCCTGGCAAGCCGCAAATGAGGGCATTCCTACGCTATTATGGGATTTGGATCCGCAAGGTGCTGCCAGCTGGTTGTTGCAACGCAAAAGTAAATCTAAAGCGGAAGCCAAAAAACTGTTGTCAGGCAAAACCCCGATTGGGGAATTGGTCAAGAACACGGATTATCCGTTGTTGGATATTATTCCGGCCGATTTTTCATTCCGGCAAATGGATTTGGACCTGGCAAAAGCTGGGGATAATAAAAATCAACTGGCAAAACTGTTAGCCCCGTTTGGTGAAAGCTATTCGTTAATTGTTCTGGATTGTCCACCCAGCTTTTCGGAATTAACTGAACAAATGTTTACTGCGGCTGACGTAATTTATGTGCCGATTATTCCCAGCCATTTATCGATGCGAACATTTGAACAAACGCGTGACTTCTTCAAAGAAAACAATCTTAAACCTAAACGTCTGCACGCTTTTTTTACCATGGCAGATCGCCGTCGCAGTCTGCATCGAGTAATGCTGGCTCATCCGCCTAAAGTTTTAAAACACGGATTGCAAACAGCTATCCCTTATGCCGCCGTAGTGGAAAAAATGGGTGAAGTCAGAGCACCTTTGGCGGCTTTTGCGGCAAATTCAACAGTCAATAAAGCCTACCAGGCATTGTGGCAGGAAATTAAACTCACGCTTGATAGCTCAAGCTGATTTTTGCATTCGCCAGCAATAATGAATTTTTGAATTACGTTCAAAATCAATTGGTAGCGTAGCTTTGCTAATATCTTTTATATCCAGAGCTTTCAATGCCGATGCATTCAGTTTGAAATCACGGCGATTGGTTGAAAAGAATATTTCACCGCCAGGATTCAACATGCCTGCCACCTTTTGCAGCATATCGCTATAGTCCCGCTGAATATCAAACACCCCTTCCATTTTGTTGGAGTTGGAAAAGGTCGGCGGATCAACAAATATCAAATCAAAACGTAAATCCTGCGTTGCAGGCTCATTTAACCAGGCCAATACATCCGCACGAATAAATTGATGCTGCTCACCAACAAAGTTATTCAATTGCATATTATCTCTGGCCCAGCCAAGGTAAGTATTTGACATATCTACGGTGGTAGTCGATTTAGCGCCGCCTGCAGCAGCATAAACCGTCGCACTGCCGGTATAGGCAAACAGATTCAGAAAGGCTTTGTCTCTGCTGTTTTCAGCCAGCATCTGCCGGGTGATTCGGTGATCCAGAAATAATCCGGTATCAAGGTAATCCGTTAGATTAATCCAGAAGCGAAGATCATTTTCCCGTACTTCAAAACGCTGACGTAAAGCCGCCTGTGACTCATACTGATTAGAACCACGTTGTTTCTGACGTAGCTTTAGCGCAACTTTATCGTCCTTTACACCCAACACAGCCGGAATGATTTGCATGACTTCATCCAGACGTTCACTGGCTTTTAACGGATCGATATCCGCTGGCGGTGCATATTCCTGCACATGAACGTAATCTCCGTAGACATCAATAGCCACAGCATAATCGGGTAAATCAGCATCATAAAGCCGGTAACAATCCAGCTGGTTTTTGCGTGCCCATTTGGCTAAATGCCGAACATTCTTTTTTAATCGATTAGCGAACATCTCCGCTTGTGGAGAAACATTTTCCACCACCGATGAACTAACAGCAGGTTTTGCTTTGGTTTTCGGCGTTTTATCCCACGGTGAAGGTGAAGCTGACATCTCCTGTTGCACCGGTTTGGCATCACGGCGTAATGGTTTGGGGGCACGATATGACAAGACTTCACAGGCAATCGGGCCATTGTCAAAGGGCTTGCTGTCAAATAGAGTGAGGCCGGTCAATTTACCCAACTGGGCGTTGTCGGTAATAATGGTCGTTCGCCATGCCGGTAAATGGTGATTCACTAAATCACCAAGCGCTTCGTAAACATTATGTAACGAAGCGGCATCACCAATACGTTGCCCGTAGGGTGGGTTTGAAACCACTAACCCAACGTCAGGTAAGGTTTGAGCGACCGTCGCCCAGTTCTGCAGATCACGATGGATAACCTGAATACGATCACTCAGTCCGGCGGCTTCAATATTGGCTTGGGCCGCCGTAACGGCAGATTTATCCTCATCCCCGCCCATTATCATCGGCAATCGCGCCAGTCCACTGAGGCGTCTTCTTTCAGCATCCGCTTTTAATTGCTGCCAGGCAGCCTTGTCATGCTGCTTCCAGTAGAGAAAACCAAAATAATCTCGCTGTAAACCGGGTGCAATATCGGCTGCCATCAATGCTGCTTCGATCAAAAAGGTACCACTACCACACATCGGATCCAGCAATGCCCAACCTTCACGGGCAAGCTTTGACCACTCAGCAGACAATAATATGGCTGCCGCCAGATGTTCCTTTATCGGAGCATTAGTCTGACTGACACGATAGCCGCGTTTATGTAAACTTTCGCCGGATAAATCAATACTGACAATCGCCTGATTATGTTTAAGATAAACATTTACCCGCAGATCCGGTTGATGCAAATCTACAGATGGTCTTTTACCCGATAAATCACGTAATCGATCAACGATGGCATCTTTAACTTTCTGCGCACCAAACTGGGTATGATGGATTTTCGAACGGAAACTATTGAAATCAATTGCCAGAGTGGTGTCTTCAGCATCGATATGCTCTTCCCAGGCGTACTCTTTAATCCCGTTATAAAGCTGATCGGTGGTTTCGGCGGTGAAATGAGCGATTGGCATCAGCACTCTGACTGCGACGCGTGACCATAAACAGACTTGATAGGCTTCTTTAAGGCTACCGGTGAAACGTATGCTGCCCGCCTCTGTTTTGTATTGTTTAATACCGATTTGTTTGAGTTCGGTTTCCAGCAACGGCAACATGCCACGTGCTGCGGTGACGGTGAACTTGTGTTTAGTCATGAAACTATCCTGATATAATCACAGCATTTTAATACAGGTAGCACTTCACATGGCAGTCAATGATAAACAACGTCGATATCTGAAAGGATTGGCCCACCCGCTAAAGCCCGTAGTAATGATTGGTAACGCGGGTCTTACTGAAAACGTACTGGCTGAAATTGAAAATGCTTTGGCCTATCACGAGCTGATTAAAGTCCGAGTCAGCGGCCAGGAAAAAGCTGATCGCAAGCAAATGCTGGATGAGATCGTGGAAAAAACCGGTGCAGATTTAGTCATGGTCATCGGTCATATTGGTGGTTTATATCGCCCGGCTGATAAACCCGTCATTCAGTTGCCGGGTTAATTAAAGGGATAATTCATCTTGATACAAAAACCCGCTGAAACAGAACAGAAACTTGCTTCCATTATTGCTGAGCGATGGAGTGGCAAGGCTTATGATGCTACGCAGGCGGTTAGTGATGACATCATCATGGCACTTTGTGAAGCTGCATTATGGGCCCCCTCCTGCTACGGCGAAGCACCATGGCGTTACGTTATCTGTAACAAAATCAAAGACGAAATAAGCTGGCAAAAAACATTGGATTGTCTTGCTCCGGGCAATCAGCAATGGGCGGTAAATGCACCGTTATTGATCGTGACGGCATCCCTGCCCCACTTCACTCACAACGGCAGCGAAAACCGTTGGAATGGATATGATACTGGCGCGGCCAGTCTTAATTTATGTTTGCAATCAACCGCATTCGGTCTGATGTCTCATCAGATGGGTGGATTTGATGCTGATAAATTACGAGAGGCTTTAGCCATACCAACCACTGTAAACCTGTGGTCGGTAATTGCTGTTGGTTATCCTGCTGCGCTGGATACGTTGAGCGCTGAAGCCTTAGAACGGGAACTAAAAGCCAGGCAGCGGCGTCCTTTAAACGAACATTTTTTTGAAAATCGCTGGACCGGTTAAAACATATATCAATGAAGTTGAGGTAAGTAAAATGAAATCAATGGTGATTATCACAGCCCTGAGTTTATTCAGTAGTGCCGCTTACGCATACGATAAAATTTATTTGAAAAGACTGCTCGAAGAAAATCAATGTCACCATTGCAATTTAAGTGAAGCGCCACTGGAAGATCATGATCTGGAAGGTGCTGATATGAGTGAAGCCAATCTCAAAGGCATTATTCTTACCAATGCCAATGTTAAAGGTGCATGGTTTACGCATTCAAGGATGCAGGGAGCGCAGCTTGAAGGAGCCGATCTAAGTAATTCCTTAATGGATTACGCCCAGCTGATGGATGCCAATCTGAAAAATGCCAAACTGGACGGTGCACATTTGATTTTTTCGGATATGAGTGGCGCAGACTTAACCGGGGCATCAATGAAAGGCGTTCATGATCGAGGCATTAAATTCTGCAACACCACGATGCCAGATGGTAGCGTAAATAATGATGGTTGTTAGTTCAGTAAGAAAGGCATCATCTCTTTCTTGATAACCTAATAAGCCACATGCAGTGTTGGTGAAGGAAGATAAACCGAGCCCAGGTTAATACTCCTGATATTTAAAGAAAAATTCCCGGTAAATTACTCCTGACATTCGTCGCAGTAATCGTTAGTATACGGCGGACAAATTCAGCCATAGGAACCTATTTTGTTTTTGAAAAAAATCGTCTTCGTTTGTTTGTTGGTACCAGTTTTATCCCACGCTGCACCCGTTACGTTGATTCTGACCAACGGTGATCGTTTGCAAGGTGATTTATTAGAACGTAATCAGGAATCCCTTACTATTAAACATCAGCTGCTCGGTGAAATGATCATTAACACCAATACCGTCTCCGAAATCAAAACAGATTATGAGGCTCTGGCCCAGCAAACACCAACAGATGACACTCCCATTATTGAATCGGTTGACCTTGCTGAGGCTGAACCGGAAGATAAAGGCCTGCTGGGGACCGGCTGGTTAACAAACTGGGAAAGACGTTTTGATCTTGGACTGGCTGGAAGCCGTGGAAAATCAGATAACAGTCAGGTTAACGTGGCTTTTAACGCTGATCTAGCCACAGAAGAAACCCGGATTAACAGTCGAACTGCATATTATTATGCGAAATCCGAAGAAGAGACGTCTGACAACAGCTTTTTTACCTCAATTAACCGCGATTGGTTGAAACCTGAAACACCCTGGTTCATGTTTGCTGGTGGACGATTGGATGTTGATAAATTCAAGGATTATGACTATCGGCTCAATGCCAATGCTGGTTATGGTTATGAATTTGCCAATACTGATGATTGGTTATTCGTTGGACGTTCCGGTGCAGGTTTTAACAAAACGTTTGGTGGCGAACGTGAAGAATTTACCCCTGAAGGATTGTTAGGTCTCGAAACACGCTGGCGCATTAATGCTGCGCAACGTTTAGCGTTAGCCAATACGTTTTATCCTAGTTTCGATTCTTTCGATGCCTACCGGAATGTAACCACATTCGACTGGATTCTTGATTTGGATGAACGTGCTGGCGTAGCGTTAAAAGTCGGCATGACCAATGAGTATGATTCAGAGACGGAAGATGAGGTTAGTAAACACGATTTCAAATATACTTTGTCGCTGTCTTGGAGTCTTTAGGACTCAGCTGTCTAGCCCAGCAATGGAAGCAATGAACACAGATTAACCGTCCTGAGTACACGTTTTCAGATGCTACTCTGTATACTGACGCTGAAAATTATTAAGCTCAGAAGCTTCCAAGTAAATTGAAAATTAGTGAACAATCAACAGCAACAACTTAAAACTCAAATAAAAAACACCATGCTCGCCGACCAGCACAAACTGCGTCGGCGATTAGTGCAGTTACAGAATAAATCCGCCAATGAAAATGAATGGCTGAATCTGCAACAGCAAATTGAACGTTCAAATGAGCGCTTTCAGTTTCGTTTGAACAACCTGCCGAAGCCTTCCTTGGAGGCTGATCTTCCCGTAATTGAAAGAAAGGAAGATATCGCTAAAGCGATTCAGCAACATCAGGTCATTATTCTTTGTGGTGAAACCGGTTCTGGTAAAACCACGCAGTTACCCCAAATCTGTCTTGAGCTGGGTCGGGGTGTCGGTGGCCTGATTGGCCATACTCAGCCGCGACGTATTGCAGCCCGGACTGTAGCAACACGTATCGCTGAAGAACTAAAGTCCCAAATCGGTGAAGCAGTTGGCTATAAAGTCCGGTTTCATGATCAGGTAAAAGCCGATAAAAGCTATATCAAACTGATGACAGACGGTATTTTGCTGGCTGAAACACAAAATGATCCCTACCTGAATCAATATGACACGCTGATTATTGATGAAGCGCATGAACGCAGTCTGAATATTGATTTTCTATTGGGTTATCTCAAACAATTGCTGCCGAAACGCCCCGACCTGAAACTGATCATCACCTCGGCAACCATTGATACTCAACGATTCTCTGAGCATTTTGACAATGCACCGGTTATCGAAGTCAGTGGCCGAACCTACCCTGTTGAAATCCGCTATCGTCCCTTATTAAGTCGCGATGATGACAGTGAAGATCTGGATTTTGTTGATGGTATCGTCCAGGCGGTGGACGAATTATGTCGAGTCGGGCCAGGCGATGTACTGATATTTTTATCAGGTGAACGTGATATCCGTGATGTTTCTGAAGCGCTACGCAAACATCACCCACCCAATACAGAAATTCTGCCCCTATTTGCCAGACAGTCGGCCAGTGAACAAAATCGGGTGTTTAAAACCAGTGGCCCGCGCCGTATTATTCTGGCGACCAATGTGGCGGAAACGTCGTTGACAGTACCGGGTATTCGTTATGTCGTCGATCCAGGTCTGGCGCGAATCAGCCGCTACAGCGTACGCAATAAAGTGCAACGTTTACCGATTGAGAAAATATCGCAATCCAGTGCTAATCAGCGATCCGGTCGTTGTGGTCGTGTTGCTGCCGGGGTTTGTATTCGTTTATACGACGAAGAGGATTTTGCTGCCAGACCGGCATTTACCGATCCGGAAATTCTGCGTACCAATCTGGCCTCCGTTATTTTGCAGATGACCGCATTAAAACTGGGCGACCCGGCTAAATTTCCGTTTATCAATCCCCCGCCACCGAAGATGATCAACGATGGTTACCGGTTGTTGGAGGAACTCAATGCTGTAAATGGCAAACGGCAAATAACCGAAACAGGCCGACAGCTTGCCAAATTACCGATTGATCCGCGTATCGCCAGAATGATTCTGGCGGCAAATGATCAAAACAGTCTGAATGAAGTACTGGTAATAGCCAGTGCTCTGAGTATTCAGGATCCACGAGAACGTCCGATGGATAAACAACAGGCGGCAGATGAGGCACATAGCAAATACAAAGACGACCGATCAGATTTTTTAGCGTTTCTTAAGCTATGGGATTTGTATCATGACCGTCAGAAACACTTAAGTCAGAATAAATTTCGCAAATACTGCAAAGAAAACTTTCTGTCTTTTCTGCGTCTGCGTGAATGGCATGATATTTATCAGCAACTGCACGTGCAAACCACGCAGATGGGCTTCAAGCCTAATCAGCAACCGGCTGAGTATCAACCTATTCATCAAGCCTTGCTCAGCGGTCTGTTAAGCAATGTGGCCATGAAAGCTGACCAGCATAGTTATGCCGGCACACGTAATCTGAAACTGAAAATTTTTCCAGGCTCAGCATTACATAAAAAAGGTCCGAAATGGATCATGGCTGCCGAGCTGGTGGAAACCGGACAACTTTATGCCCGGATTGTCGCCAAAATTGAACCCGAGTGGATTGAGCCGATTGCAGGAGATCTGGTTAAACGCCAATACAGTGATCCGCATTGGGAGAAAAAACCGGCTCAAGTCGTCGCTTTTGAAAGTGTCAGTCTGTATGGATTACCCATAGTAAATCGTCGGAAAATTCATTACGGACCATTGGATCGCCCTACTTCCAACGAAATATTTATCCGTGAAGCTTTGGTCAATGGTGACTTCAACTGTCAGGCAAAATTTTTCCAACATAATCGCCAGCTGATTGATGAAATTGAACTGTTGGAGCAAAAATCACGGCGACGTGATGTGTTGGCAGATGAAGATACTCTGTTTGCCTTTTATCATGAGCGTATTCCTGACGATATTATCAATGGTCATGGCTTTGAAAAATGGCGTAAACAGGCAGAGAAAAAAGACCCACAGTGTTTGTTTATGAGCCGTGAGATTCTGATGCAGCACAATGCTGATCAGGTAACGGTTGATAGCTATCCGGATCAGTTGCTGGTGAACCGTGTTCCGTTGCCGCTTGAATATCATTTTGAGCCTGGCAAACAACATGATGGTATTACCCAGACGATTCCGCTGTCACTGCTCAATCAAAGTGATCCCGAACGTTATGAGTGGTTAGTGCCTGGCTTGTTACGTGACAAGGTCATTTTTTTGCTTAAAAGCCTGCCTAAATCCTTGCGCCGTCATTTTATTCCTGTACCGGATTATGCCGATCGCTGCCTGAAAGCATTAACGCCTTATGAAGGTGCATTGTTGCCTGCTTTAACTGAGCAATTACGTAAAATGACTGGTGTTGAGATTAAAGCAGATGATTGGCGGCAGGAAGATCTGCCACTGTATCTGAAAATGAATTTCAAGCTGGTTGATGAACAAGGTGAACTGCTGGCAGAAAATCGTGATTTAAATCAGTTAAAGCAAGACTGGTCAAAAGAGGCTGCTGCCAGTTTCCGTCAGTTACCTGATTCTGAGTATGAAAAATCCGGGATGACTGGCTGGGAATTTGATGCGTTTCCTGAACACATTGTGATGCAGCAAAACGGCCTGGAAATGACGGCTTACCCTGCCCTGGTAGATCGTGGTGATCATGTAGATCTGACGCTGATGGATACCTTGCAGCAAGCTAAATCATTCTCAGCAATAGGGTTGAGAAGACTATTTATGCTGGCAGAAAAAGATAACGTTAAATATCTGCAGAAAAACCTGCCGGATATACAGAAGATGTGCCTGCATTATGCCAATGTGCCTGCTGCGCCATTTGAAGAGAACAAAACCCAGCAGATTACTCCATGCGAGCAGTTGAAACAGGATTTGATAGCCGTTGCATTTGATCGGTGCTTTCTGAAAGATCAGGACTGGCCACGCGATAAACAACAGTTTGAACTGCGGCTGCAACAACGCAGTAGTGAACTCATTAACATTGCCAACCAACTTGCCAGACTGATCGCTGAGCCATTAAGCGAATATCATGCGATTGCCAAACGGCTGTCTGGAAATATTCCTCTGGCGGCGATGCATGCGGTTAAAGACATCCGTGAGCAATTAAATTATTTGCTGTATCAGGGATTTGTGCATCACACTCCGGATGAAGCTTTACAGCGTTTACCCGCTTATTTTCGAGCCATCGGTGCGCGTCTGGATAAACTGAAAACCGATCCAGCCAAAGATCGTCAACGACAAATGGAGGTCCAGCCCCACTGGCAGCGTTATCTGATCAATATTAAACGCGCTGATAATGAAGCAATGCAGCAATATCGCTGGATGATTGAAGAGTTTCGTATCTCGGTTTTTGCCCAGGAAATTGGTACTGCCTGTCCCGTATCAACCAAACGTCTCGATAAGCAATGGGCAGAATGTTAAAAAATTAACGTTAATTTACAGAACATTCAGTCACAGTTCAGTTAAACATTGTTACCCTGACTTGAGCTTCAATTGTGTGGAGTATGTCATGGATAAAATGATTGCTAGTTTGGTTGTCATCAGACATAACTGTTTTCATGACATCTCCACTCACTCCACAGTGGCGAAGATTCAGAGCGAAGACGCTTTCTCGTATAAGGACCTGGTTCAATACAATGTCATTTCAAGATCCCCAAATTACAACACTAAAACTGGCCCATAAGCAGCTATGTGTTTACGTTTAGCAGGATTGATATTTCTATGTTCCACCAGTGTCTGGTTTAGCCCCGTTCAGGCCCAAGCTTCTTATACCGTTACTGAAGGTAATAAATTGGACTCACAAACTTATCGAGGCTATTTGCTTTATCGAAATTGGTGTGCGCGTTGCCATGGTACTTTTGCACAGGGACTCGCAGGGCCCAATTTAGCTAAAAGCCTGAATAAACTATCCAAAGATAAATTCATGCAGGTGCTGATTGAGGGGAAAAAAGGTCGTATCGGTATCATGCCGAGTTTTGAGGATACTCCTCAGGTTATCAATGGACGAGAACAACTCTACAATTATCTTCGTGCCAGGGCTGACAATGCCATTGGTCCGGTGCAACCGACACAGGGAACAAAATGATGTGTTCAATAACGTGCAGTTTGCTATTATCGATTCATAACAAGCATACAAAATATAAGGCTGTTCCATGAAGTTTCCCTGGTATCTGTTACTTTTTATGCTAACGTTACCTTTGTCTGGTTACACTGATCACTTGCCGCCAGATGCGGAAGCAGGAACCAGTATTAACGATATAGCCTTACCACTGACCAAGAAAACTGCTGCAGAATTAGCTCAGGTGGAAACCGGTGGCCGTGTTCTGTCGGTAGAACAGGAACAATATCAAAACCATACGGTTTTTCGTGTCAAAGTTTTACATGTAGATGGTAAGCTGAAAACCTACCGATTGGATCGGCTAACCGGATATCAAATGCAATAATCATGCGTGTTTTATTAATTGAAGATGAACCTCACCTGCGAGAACAAATCGGCCAGCATTTACGCCAACACCAACTAACCGTTGACATGAGCGCAGATGGTGAAGATGGATTGTTTCTGGGCTCTGAATATCCTTATGATGTTGCTGTTATCGATTTGGGATTACCCAAATTATCCGGGATTGATGTGATTAAACAGTTGCGTGAACAGAACATTTCTTTTCCGATTTTAATCCTGACCGCTCGCAGTCGCTGGCAAGATAAAGTGGAAGGCCTTGAAGCTGGAGCCGATGATTATCTGGTTAAGCCCTTTCATTTCGAAGAATTACTGGCGCGTTTGAACGCACTGGCACGACGTGCCGCTGGCTGGTCAAATTCCACCTTGCGCTGTGGACCGGTTGAATTAAATCCCGCATCTCAACAAGTGACATTTAATCAGTCCTCGATTGATTTGACCGCCTTTGAATATCGTTTATTGCATTATCTGATGTTGCACGCTGGCGAAGTGATTTCCAAAACCGAGCTGACAGATCATATCTACGATCAGGATCAGGATCGCGACAGCAATGTCATAGAAGTATTTGTCAAAAGATTACGTAATAAACTGGACCCTGATAAAACCCTAAATCCAATTGAAACATTACGTGGCCGGGGCTATCGGCTGAATTTACCACGTGAGTAAACTGAATTTATCACTGACCAATCGCCAGTTGATAGCCATCACCTTGGTATTAAGTGCTTTTCTGGGTATTTCTGCATTCAGTTTATATAACGCCTTTGCCAGTAGTGCAGAAACAGCTCAAAAACAGCGTTTATTAAATTATGTGTATACCTTGCTGACCGCTGCAGAAATCAGCCATGATGGTAAGTTACATATGCAGGGAAACCTCGCTGAGCCAAAATTTGCTATTCCCAACTCAGGTCTTTATGCACAAATTACCAGTGGCAATAATATTGTCTGGCAATCGCCTTCAGTCATCGGTTTGTTTTTGGCGCTCCCCCATCATCCAGGCCCTTCTGAACAGTTGTACAGCCAGATAAATCTCGATAACGGCATGAAATTGCAGAATCTTGCGTTTGGTATTGTCTGGGAAAATGATGATGGTGAACATTTTGATTACACCATTAATGTTTCTGAAGATCAGCATATGCTGGAGGCGCAGATAAATGAATTTCAATTAAATCTCTGGTACTGGCTGGGTGGTACTGGCCTGATGTTGTTAATCGCTCAATGGCTAATTCTACGTTGGAGTTTGCAGCCGCTGCATAAAGCAGCAGCGGATCTACACGCTATCGAATCGGGACAACAACAACGGCTGGGAGACAGCTATCCCAGCGAGTTGCAACAACTCACACGAAATATTAATAACTTACTGGATCACGAACAATCTCGACGGCAACGCTATAAAAATTCGCTGGCAGATCTAGCGCATAGCCTGAAAACACCATTGGCTTTATTACGTTCTGAACTGGAAAATTGCGATGATATAGCAGCCTGTAAATTAACCGGCCAGGAGCAATTGAATCGTATCAATGCATTGGTTGATTATCAGTTGCAACGTGCAGCCACAGAAGGAAAAAGTAATTTATTGGCACCAGTATCAATTGGTGAAATTATCACTAAACTGATGAACACACTAAAAAAAGTTTATCAAAGTAAAAGTATCCATACACAATGTGAAATTGAACGTGATGTCATGCTCCATGCCGACGAAAGTGATATGTATGAGCTGCTTGGCAATCTGCTGGAAAATGCCTTTAAATACTGTAACAAGCAGGTCAACATTGTATTACGTCAGCAAAATCACAGAATTTTAGTGCGTATCGAAGATGATGGACCGGGAGTTCCCGCACATGCCAGCGCAGATATTATCAAACGTGGCAGACGAATGGATACCCAGATTGAAGGCCAGGGATTAGGTTTGGCGATTGCCAGCGATATCGTAGATGCCTACCAAGGCAAAATCAGTGTGCAACAAAGCTATCTGGGTGGTGCCTGCTTTTTAATCGAACTTATTGATCACTGATTTTGCTGTAATTGCTGCAGATACTTAAACAATAGTCGGGCAGATTTTGGCGGCTGTTGTTTGACGGCTTCCTGTTTGGCATTCCGGACCAACTGTCTTACATGTTGATTATCAAAATCTTTAAAGTAACCGCGTAGTTCTGTTACAACGATATCATCTTCCGCTAACAAGCGATCCCGCCAGTTTTCCAGTTGATGAAACTGATCAGTTTGAGCCTGTTTTGGCTGCTTCAGTTGTTCCAGTTTCTGCTGAATTTCTTCATGATCCAGTCGAGCAATGATGCCGCCGATATAACCTTTCTGACGTTTTAAAGCGCCTTTGCTCATGGATTGGGCGTTGATCACTGCTTCAGTTAAATCCTCGTCCAGTTCCAGCTTTAATACATCTTTTTTAGGCAACTCAATCAAGTCCTCGCCTAGTTTTTTCAGCTCATCAAGCTCACGTTTAATGCGAGATTTGCTTTTCGGAATCGAAGACCAATCAAACTCCTCATCAAGGTGATCCTGTTCAAATTCTTCATTCATTATTATTCACCTTGTACTGTCACGATCACACGACGCTGCTGGCGATGCGTGCGATGTTCCCATAAGCGTTCCCTGCCAGATACCCAGAGCACATTTGCCATTGCTCACGGGTACAACTAGATCGGGATTAGTCAAAACGGTTCGGATATGCGCACTCATATCATCCGGACCTTCGTCCTGATGCAAGAACATTGCATCACCGTCCGGCACTATATGCTGCATAAACGTTTCCAGATCTCGTCTGACATCAGGGTCAGCATTTTCACAAATCATCAAAGAAGCACTGGTGTGCTGGACAAATACATGACAGGTTCCGGTAGTGATACCCGAAGCAGATACAATTTTAGCCACATCATCAGTGATATTAATGGTACTGCGGCCTTTCAATTCAAATTGTAATTGTTGTTGCAAAATCATTTTGTTCTACCTTTTTCAAAAGCAGCAAAAGCATCACCCGAATCGAGGCTCTTTATGACTAAATCCCCTGCTTTATTCTGATCTGAAACCAGTCCGCAGTGCCATAAAGCCATTGCTGCTCCATAAACCAGCAAATCATACGCTACCCCTTTTTCACCCTGTAATGCCGCAATGCCACGTTGAGCAGACTCTGCCGCTGTCAGTTGATCCAAATCAGGCATGACTCCTCGGGTCTGTTGATCAACTCCAAATGCCTGAGGATCCAGTGAGCAGGGTTTTAATGCGCCATCAATCAATAAAAAGTTATCTGAGGTTTCACGTAAGGTCGGCACAATTCCGCCTTCCAGACCACGTACGATCAATGCGCTGTCAAAACCACTTTGTTTGGCAAGATAAGCCAGCACTGGAGGATAGGCTTTATGTACAAAGCCAATTTGCAGATGCGTTTTTTTAGCCTTAACCGGCATCACCAGCTTTTCCAGCGTCGCCAGACTAGGGCGTTTAATCATCAAACGACGTAAATCCTGTAAAGCAAACAAGCTGGGGGTGGTAATAGCCTGATCCAGATAAGCCCAGCCAATATTAGTAGTATTTAGTTGCTCGGCGGCTTCTGCAACAGTCAATTGTATATTCACACCCGCCGCTTCTAACACCTGTGCATGAGTGACACCGAATTTCGGCGCCATTTGGTAAACACCTTGCGATAACGCCGGTAAACCGCATGCTGCCATGACGGCAGGCAAAAATGCTGCGATTGGACAATGGCGACTAAAACCATTAAACGGATCGGAAAGTAGCATTACATTATCTACCTCAAGTGCATGCTGCCCGGTCTTTTCCTGGATAGCCAACAACAGTCCCAGATTTTCCTCATCCGTTTCACGTTTCATTCGCAATGCAATCAGCATGACCGCCATTCGCACCGGATCCACTTCACCGGAGAGGATTTCCAGCATCGCTTCACGGCTTTCCTCAAGACTGAGATCTTTACTCAGATGGGGGCCGGTGGCGACTTTTTTGATAGCATCAGCAACTGCACTCATTTAATTAATCCACTGTATTAGGGTCGCTTCATCGACCACATCAATCCCGAGAGATTGGGCTTTATTCAATTTGGAACCGGCGTCTCTACCCGCTACCACATAATCGGTTTTGGCTGAAACGCTACCAGCCACTTTGGCACCCAATGCCAATAACTTTTCTTTGGCTTCGCTACGCGACAGGTTTTCCAGGGTTCCGGTTAGTACAATGGTTTTACCAGCCAAAGCTGAATCCGCATAAACCGGTTTTTCTTCCGGCCAATTGACCCCGGCATCCAACAACCGCTGAATCACATCCAGATTGTGGGTTTGTTGGAAGAAAGTATAAATATGATGGGCAACTACTGGCCCCACATCTTCAATTTCAATGAGCTCGTCTTCTTTAGCTACCGTTAATTTATCCAGCTCAACAAAGTGTAAAGCGAGTGATCGGGCGGTCGCTTCACCGACTTCTCGAATGCCTAATGCATATAAAAATCGTGCAAAACGGGTATTTTTGGCTTGCTCTAATGCATTAACCAAGTTTTCGGCAGATTTTTCACCCATACGGTCCAAAGCCGAAAACTGTTCTTTGTTCAGATAAAACAAATCCGCTGGATCTTTAATGAGCTCAGCATCAACCAGTTGTTCAACCAGCTTATCGCCTAGACCATCAATATCCAGAGCTTTGCGCGAGGCAAAATGTTTTATGGCCTCCTTGCGTTGTGCGCCACAGAATAAACCACCACTGCAACGCGCTACGGCTTCACCTTCTACCCTTTCAACCTCTGCCCCGCAAACTGGACAATGCGTTGGCATTACGAACTCGGTGGCATTGGCAGGACGCTTGTCTTTAACTACCTGAACGACTTCAGGAATCACATCCCCTGCCCGGCGAATAATCACCGTATCGCCAATTCGAACATCCTTACGTCGGACTTCATCCTCATTATGCAGCGTGGCATTACTCACCGTAACACCACCGACAAAAACCGGTTGCAAACGCGCTACCGGGGTTAATGCACCGGTGCGGCCAACCTGAACTTCAATATCGACAACCTGAGTGCTTTCTTCCTGTGCCGGAAATTTATAGGCAATTGCCCAACGCGGTGCACGTGAGACAAACCCCAAACGTTCCTGCAAACGGCTGTCATCGACTTTGAACACCACCCCATCAATATCATAGGACAAACTGGCCCGGCGCTCCCCAAGCTGATGCAGATACTCCAGGCATTCATCAACACCCTTTAATTGTTTGGTATCAGGAGAAACAGCTCCACCCCATTCGCTGATTATCTGCATGGCTTCTGTATGGCTGGATGGACGCTCCATGCCCTGAAGTTCTCCAAGGCCATAACAGAACAATGCTAAAGGTCGACTAGCCGTTACCGAGGAATCGAGTTGCCTTAATGAGCCTGCAGCAGCATTGCGTGGGTTAACGAACAGTTTTTCATTGTTGGCCAGACGTTGTTGATTAAGCTTTTCAAAACCCGCTTTAGGCATATAAATTTCACCACGGATTTCAACTACTTGCGGAACATTTTTGCCGTGCAGTTTCAATGGGACATTGCGGATGGTTCGAACGTTTTCGGTGACATCTTCACCCACCGCGCCATCACCACGAGTGGCAGCCTGAACCAGTAAACCATTTTCATATCGAATACTGATGGCCAGACCATCCAGCTTGGGTTCAGCAGCATAAGTAATCACAGCATCGGTATTGAGACGATCCAGAACACGCTGATTAAACGCGGTCAATTCGGCTTCATCAAACACATTATCCAGCGACAACATGGGCATCGCATGAGTCACTTGGGTAAATTTATCCAACGGAGCCGATCCCACCCGTTGTGTCGGTGAATCCGCAGTGATCAGTTCAGGGTAATCGGCTTCGAGTTTTTTTAATTCAGCAAATAACCGATCATATTCGGCGTCGGTTACTTCCGGATCATCCGCGCTGTAATACAGAAAGTTATAACGGTTGATTAAGTCTCGAAGCTGTGCGGCTCGCTCGCTGATTTCAGGTGAAATCGTCATCAGATTTATTGCCTGCCTGCAAAGATAAATTTAACTCAAAAATTCGGTTACGCGTGGCTTCCAAATGTTTATCGGTAATCGGTTCACGTTTTTCATCACAGAGGATGCCACCCAGATAGGCGGTCAGTTGTTGTGCGGTATCCAGCATCGAATCAAATACCGTAAGACCGTTTACCGGGCCAGGAAGTCTGGCAAACATTAACAAGCCGGGAGTCTTCATTGAAATCAATTGATCAGGAAGCAAGGTGCCGGGATCCAGAATATTCGCCACACTGAACAGTGTCTGACGGCGATTATTAACGGTATAACGATGATATATCTGCATATCACCAAAATGCATTTCCTGCTGTTCCAGCGCAGATTTGATTGCGCGTCCGGTAAACATTTGTGATTCGGGGGCCATAATGGTTAATGCCACCACCATTTCCCAATCGGGCGTATCGTCTTCTTCATCTGCATCGGCAAATTCGTCATCCATTTCCGAATGGTCGAATTCGTCGCCAACATCAGCCACATCTGAATCCATACGAACTTTGGGGCTGTCGGATAAATCTACCGTATCTTGCGCAAAAACCGAGTCGAAACGCGCGTGAAAATCACTATTCTCGTCGTTATCAAAACGATCCAGTTCACGCTCGAATTCCTGGGCGCGCTGTTGCTGCCGGGAATGGCTATACCAGCCGCCAATAATCAGCGCCACTAAAACAACTACAGACAGGAGAATGATTTCTAACACTTAATTAAATCTGCCAACTCAGGGATAATAACGGTTTTGTTCACTCTTAGAGATTACCTATGTCTACGCTACCAAGCAAACAACTGGAAACCTTCGATAACGCAGTACCGGAGCGGGATTATACCATCCACATCGAAACACCTGAATTTACTTGTCTGTGTCCGAAAACAGGTCAACCGGATTTTGCCACGATTAAGATCGATTATGTACCTGATTTAAAATGCGTTGAACTGAAGTCTCTGAAACTTTACTTCTGGTCTTACCGTGAAGAAGGTGGTTTTCATGAAAAACTGACCAATCAAATCCTGACCGATTTGGTAGCTGCAACTGAACCACGTTTTATGCGCGTAACGGGTATTTTCAATGTTCGTGGCGGTGTGTATACCAACGTCGTTGCCGAGTACCGTAAAGAAGGTTGGGTTGCACCAACACCTGTTCATCTTCCATAAATATGCGCGATAGTGCATGGATTGGCATTGATTTCGGCACCTCCGGGTGCCGGATCTGCGCCATCGACCTATCCGGCAATATTATTGCCCAGACTAAACAAAACCTTCCCGCAGATCCACACCCCTACCCCTCACCAAAACAGCAGTCTTACTATCTTTTTGAGGCTTTAACAGATCTGGTAAAGCAAATTCCCGAGTTTGCAATTGATTCAATCAGCATTGATGCAACTTCCGGCTCAGTGATGTTATGTGATTCACAAGGAAATCCTCTGACTGAGATGTTGATGTATAACGATCAACCTGCTTCCTTGGCGAGTGAAAAAATAGCGGAAAAAGCACCTATCAATTCAGCTGCACATAGTCCCAGCAGCGGTTTGGCAAAATTGCTGTATTTTCAATTAACCCTGGCGTTACCTGAAAAATATTATCTATTGCACCAGGCCGACTGGCTGGCGATTCAACTCGGCGCTACACCCGGTATGACGGATTACAATAATGCCTTGAAGTCCGGTTTTGATGTAGTAGCAAATCACTGGCCCGGCTGGCTGAAATCAATAACGCCAATGAGCGTTTTGCCAACTGTAGTTGCACCAGGCACCGTGATTGGCAAACTCTCAGAAGCCGTTATGCTAGAACTTGGGATAAAACAGTCAGTACCACCATTGATTAAGGCTGGAACCACTGATAGCCTGGCTGCATTTATCGCTACGGGTGCCAACCGCGTCGGAGAAGGCGTAACGTCACTGGGTTCAACACTGGTCTTGAAACTTATCTGTAAAACTCCGGTATTTGATGCTCAAACAGGCGTTTACAGCCATAAGCTGGGAAATCGCTGGTTATGTGGTGGCGCGTCTAACACCGGTGGAGCAGTATTGAGACATTTCTTTACTGACGAACAATTAATCACGTTAAGCCAGAAAATTGATTTAAAGCAGTCTCCACCAGTCTATTATCCCCTGCTAAAGCCAGGAGAACGCTTCCCAATTGCTGATCCAAACTATCCACCACAAATGTTACCCCGCTCAGCGGAAGATCATCTATTTCTGCATGGGTTGCTGGCTGGCATTGCCAGTATAGAAAAAAAAGGTTACCAATATCTTCAACCATTAAGTGCTACACCGTTAACGTCGATTCGAAGTGTTGGTGGTGGTGCTAAAAATCCTGTCTGGACACAGCTACGTCAGTCATTATTGCGGGTTCCATTCGAATCAGTGGAACAGACTGAAGCAGCTTATGGCAGTGCATTACTTGCAAGAGATGGTCTTACATTATTCCAATAAGGTATTGAAAAATGGGTGATTTCATACAAGGCTCACGCTATTTACTAAGTGGTTTCAAACTTATCAATCAGCCCGGCGTACGTCGCTTTGCCTATATTCCAATTTTGATAAATACCTTGTTGTTTGCCGGAGCGATCTGGCTAGGTATTAACCAGTTTGATTATTGGATGACACAATTGACACCAACCTGGTTACCGGAATGGTTATCCAATGCCTTAATGTGGATCCTTTGGCCATTGTTTGCGGTACTGATTGTATTAATTGTATTTTTCACCTTTTCTATTCTCGCCAATATCGTTGCTGCACCATTTAATGGACTGTTGGCAGAAGCTGTAGAAAAACGTTTATCCAATCAGGCTCCGCCTGAACAAACTCTCTGGCAATTAATCGCAGACACACCCAGAATGATTTTTAATGAATTACGCAAATTGTCTTATTTGCTGAAATGGATGATTCCACTGTTCATCCTGTCGTGGATACCCGGACTGAATCTCATCGCACCCTTGTTATGGCTATTTTTTTCCAGTTGGACTCTGGCACTTGATTATCATGACTATCCGTTGGGAAATCATTTAATGGGATTTAAGCAGCAACGTGAACTGCTCAGAACCAAACGTTCATTGGCTTTGGGTTTTGGCATGACCACTCTGGGAGCAACCATGATCCCGGTGGTTAATTTTCTGATTATTCCAGTCGCTGTAGCTGGTGCAACGGCCTTGTATGTTGAAAAATTACAAAGCCATTCCAATAAGAAAACACCTCTAAATTAACAATTTGAATGTCTCGAGACGATTCATGTGCCAAGGAAAAAGATGAGCTGTGGTGCATTTGCAACATAATGACTGAATAAGCTTATCCGTACCTTTCCACCCTTGTCAGCAACCATTTTTCCTGCGCTCAGCCCTCCTTAATCACTAAAATCATCATCCCTCTGTTTCAAATCAGCTCGTGCCATTCACTCTTTGTTGGACAAAAACCACAATTAACGATTGCTCAACTAAATAAGAAGCATTAACATTACAGTTCCAATTTTTTAAACCATAAGGATCAAAAATGAAATTAAAACCACTTATTGTCATGCAAGCATTGGCAATTGGGAGTTATTCAATGGCTGCAAGTGCTGAAGAACCAATGAATGCAGAGTTTAAAATGCCTGCATTGCAAGTTGTCGGCTCTGAAGCAGATAGTATTTCGCGTCAGACTGGTGCGGTAATCATCATTGACCGTGAAGAAATTGAACGTATTCAGCCAACCTCAACTGAAGACGTTTTGCGCCGAGTTCCCGGAATAAACGTCAAGACCGAAGAAGAATCTGCCGTGGTCAGCAATGTCGGGATCCGCGGACTTTCTGCCAGCGAATCTAAATCTTTGATTCTTGAAGATGGTGTTCCGGTTGCTCCAGGCCTGTTTATTGGTAACGATCGTTATTTCAATCCTCGCATTCAGCGTATGGAAGGTATTGAAATATTGAAAGGTTCTTCATCTTTACGTTACGGACCCTCTACCATTGGTGGGGTGATCAATTATCAAACTAAAACGCCTGATGACGGCGTACATCTTTCTACTCGTTTTGGCTCTTTCAATACACGGGAAGCAACTTTAGAAGCTGGTGGTCGTACAGAATCTGGAGATAGTTTCGCTGGTATCGTCGCCACCCGTGCGCTAAGTGATGGGTTTATGGACAAAGATTACCGCATGAGTGACATCATGATTAAAGCGGGAACGAAGTTAAACGAAAACCATAGCCTTGGTGTGAAGTACTCCTATTACCAAAATGAAGCCAACATATCTTACCGTGGCTTGTTTCTGGATGATTACAAATCAGGTAGAACCTACAACCCTGCACCAGATGATTACTTCCTGACGGATCGTAGAGCTGTTGATATTAACCATGAATGGCATTTAACTGATAATGCAACGCTGACTACATTGGCCTATTGGAGTGAAGTAAGCCGTGATTATTGGCGTTATGGGGTTAATACAGCTGCCTCAAATGATGCTGGTCGCTGGGTTTACACTGATAGTCTAAATGGTAATAACCGAAGCTTTGAGCGTTATGGAGCTGAAACCCGCTTATCAGTCGATCATGGTTTGTTTGGTTTGAATAACCAAGCTGAATTTGGTGTTCGCTGGATGACCGAGGAATCTGATGACAAGCGTATTCGTGCCACTCGTGATCAGGATCGAACCGGTGTTAATGACCGTCATAGAGAAGATAGTGCGGATAGTTTAGCCGCATACGTTATGAACCGTTTTGAAATAACAGAGCGCTTTGCGGTAACTCCTGGCCTGCGAGTTGAATCATATAAGCAAAAACGTAAGGTTCTCACACAAAATAACGAATCAGAAAACACATCAAATACTGAAGTACTGCCAGGCATTGGTGCTACATATCAATTGATTCCTGAAGCACAATTATATGGTGGTGTATATCGTGCGTTCTCTCCGGCTTCAAATGGCGTTGCACTTGATGGACTCAAAGATCAGAATTTGGATGGTGAACGCTCTGTAAATTATGAATTAGGGGTGCGTGGTGACTCCGGACCAATGTCCTATGAACTTACTGGTTTTTATATGGACTTTGATAATCTGGTTGTTACTGGAAACTCCGATCCAAACTTATCTCGATCGAATGCCGGTGAGAGCAAACACTATGGTTTGGAAGCGGCTTTAGGTTATGAGTTGGGCGGTGGTTTCAGTGTCGATACAAATCTAACATGGGTTCCCTACTCTAGGTTTGAAGCAGGAGAGAATAGTGGTAATCGTCTACCGTACTCTCCTAAATTCCTGGCAAACGTAGCTTTGAACTACACTCAAGGTAAATTCTCAAGTTCATTAACTGCCCATCACCGTGGTGAGCAATATGGTGATCCAACGAATCTTGAGGATATTCCGAATGATGCTGCAGGTGGTATCTGGGGTGGAGAGATGTCTTCATACACCGTCTATGATTTCTTTGCACAATATCAAGTCAGCGAACAATTTCGTGTGCGTGGCGCTGTGAAAAATCTGACTGATAAACATTACATCACAGGTCTCCGCCAAGGTATTTATGTTGGCCCAGAGCGTTCTTTCGAAGTGGGTTTTGATTATAGCTTCTAATCCTAAAACCAATGGGGTGCGGCAACATTGCCGCACCCCAGTTTTAGTTATCAGTTTCTTTTATTTAAGCACTAATTCATCAAGCAAGTTCTCAATATCATAATCACAAGAACCACATCCTGAAATTGCGCCAGTTTTTCGGGAGATAGTATCGGTATCGACGATACCCTGCTCAATCAGACTGATAATTTTCCCTCGGGTAGTTCCACTACAATCACAAACCACCTCATCAGCATTAGCTGGGTTACTATTGTTGTTATTCATACACATTCGTTACCTGACGATAAGTGTTTTTAGTTTGGTTTAACGTCACGACGCCTCGGAAAGACTAAACTTATTGTTTTTGTGACAATTTAGTCAAAGCGGCATGAATCCGTTCAACAGCCTGCATTAAACGCGTTTCATCGGTGGTATAAGCAAAGCGCACATGCTTATCGGCAAGATGCTGCCCAAAATCATTTCCCGGTGTAATCGCAACACCGGCTTCTTGTAAAAGATAGCGTGACAAATTCATACTGTTGTTCATGGTGTCACTTAGAAATTTGCTGCAGTCCGCATACAAATAAAATGCGCCCTGAGGTTTCACCGGAATGGAAAATCCAATTTCCTGCAGCGCGGGTAACAAAACATCCCGACGTTTCTCAAACACCTCTCTGCGTTGTTCAAGTATATCCAGACTATCTCGATCAAATGCCACCAGAGCAGCATGCTGGGCATTGGTTGGCGCAGCTAAAAACAGATTCTGAGTCAGACGATCCATCACTGGTTCAAGACTTTCGGGTACGACTACCCAGCCTAAGCGCCAACCGGTCATACCAAAGAATTTGGAAAAGCTGTTGATCACTATCGCTTCGTCGTCTACTTCCAGAATCGAGGGTAAATGAACACCATCGTAATTTAACCCATGGTAAATCTCATCGACGACTAACAGACCTTGTTTAGCCTTGACGGCCTCTGAGAGGGCTTTTAAGCCGACTTTATCAATGATCGTTCCGGTTGGGTTGGAAGGAGTAGCAACCAGGGCCATTTGGGTATCCTGATTCCAGTATTTTTCGATATGTTGTGGAGATAATTGGTAGGCCGTATCAGCTCCTACTGGAACTGAAACTGCAGAGGCTTCCACGAACCTGGCAAAATGACGATTACAGGGATATCCCGGATCGGTCATCAATAAATGCTTGCCGGCTTCTAACAATGCTCCCATCACTAACAGCAATGCACCGGAGGCGCCCGGTGTAACCACAATCCGCCGGGGTGAGATATCCAGCCCGTATTGCTGCTGATACCATCCGGCAATTTTCTCCCGTAATGCCATTAATCCCAATGAGGGGGTATAAAAGGTATCGCCTTTATTTAACGAAGTAATTGCAGCGTTAATAATTGGTTGAGGCGTCAGAAAATCCGGCTCACCTATTTCCAGGTGGATAATATCCCTGCCCTGCACCTGCAGTATCTTCCCTTGCGATAATATATCCATCACCTGAAACGGTTTAATATCCTGGGCGCGCTGGGTAACGTTAATTGGCTTGGGCATGTAAATCCTGAAGTGATTGAGCTGTTATATAGCTTGTTTTAATCGGCGAACCATCGATGACTTGGCATGGGGCATCCGGTTCGCCAAGTTGGTCTACAACACAAATTGCCTGCGTGAAGTTTTCTTCGACAGTATAGGCATTCACGGTCACCAATGTGGTTACACCTGCCCCAACAGACGCTAATAAACCGTTGGCAGAATCTTCAATGGCCAGACAGTCTTTTGCTTCCAGTTGCAGTTGTTGCAAACAATAGTGATAAATATCTGGTGCAGGTTTTTTTGCAGAAACCATATCGCCCGCTGCAATGCAGTCAAACCAACTAATGGCTGACTCCCCCAGCGTGGCATTAATTAATGCTGTGACATTTTCTGCAGTGGTCGTTGTGGCGATCGCCAGGCGAATTTCTTGTTCTCTTAATTCTCCGAGTAATCGTTTCACACCCGGACGTAATTCAATAATCCGTGTTTTAAGCAATTCAAGGTAATATCGTGTTTTATCTGCATGGAGACAATCAATTATTTCACTGAAATTACCTGCAGAACCACACTGTAAATGAAAATTTTCCAGATAATATTGAATACGTTCCTTACCACCGGATACTGCCAATAGTTGTCCGTAAATCTCCTCATCCCAATACCAGTCCAAGCCCGCTCCGGCAAATGCGCGATTGAAGGCCTGACGGTGCCCATCACGCTCCGTTTCAGCAAGTGTTCCATCCACGTCAAAAATAACGGCTTTTAATTGTTTCATTCGTCTTTTTAATTTTAAAAATAGGGTAAAATAGCGCAATTATTTTGCACATGCCCGAAGCATCTGGTATAGATGCGCCCTTGTTTTTAGAAAGTATGAGGTTTGCCAACATGGACCCGAACCAAAATGATGTTAGTTTCACTCCGTACCAACCGGGTGAAAACGAAGAATATATGAGCAAAGATATGGTAAAACATTTTCGAGATATTCTCGAAAAATGGCGTTCGCAACTAATGGCAGAAGTTGACCGCACCGTTCATCATATGCAGGACGAAGCAGCAAACTTCCCGGACCCTAATGACCGGGCTACACAGGAAGAAGAGTTTACTTTGGAATTACGTACACGTGATCGTGAACGTAAGCTGATCAAAAAAATCGAAGAATCCCTTATTGATCTGGATAAAGGTGATTACGGTTTTTGCGAATCATGTGGGGTTGATATCGGTATTAGACGTTTGGAGGCCCGCCCAACAGCAACACTCTGCATTGACTGCAAAACACTGGATGAAATCCGCGAAAAGAACCGCGCCTGATTGAATATTCAGACTCACCTCATACTGAGTAAAGGTCGGTCCCAAAAGCCCTGTGTTTACAGGGCTTTTTTATCGTTCGTAGATATACAGTAGATCCACACCACTTTGGGTGCCGGACTCGGCTTGCAAGGTCCATATTTTACTTAATGTATAACGCAATTGAACGGTGCTGACCGGCTCAAAAATACCAATGCCATAGCCTAAATAAAGTTTAGGCGACAGATATTTGCCAATTTGCACGGCGGCGTTATCCGGACTTTCTCCAGTGAACTCAACAGTATCCAGACCAAAGGTGCTGGCAATCTTTTCACTGACAGCATTGCCATTGGAAATCCCCAGATTGGTGGCAGCTGAGGCCAACATCGCCGCATCAGCAGCACTTGCCTGCCCTAATGGTCGTCCCAACACAATATACGACAGTACATCTTCCTGGCTCATGGATGGGTTTGAAAATAATGTGGCTTGTGGATTGTTGGCTGGTCCGGTGATATGAATACCCGCTTCATAATCTGTGCCTGTGCGAACTGCTTTAATATCCAGATCGGGATTATCAATGGCCGTTCCAGCAAATCGCACTTTGCCGTTATTAATTTTTAATTCGCGACCATAGGCAGCATAAATACCGTCGTGAACAGTAATTTCGCCATCGCCTAATAATAGCTCTCCGGCTTCGCCATAAATTCGTAAATCACCTGCGAGACGACCGTTAAAACCCAGGGCACGAATCAAGACGTTTTCACCCAGTTCAACCGTCACATCAACATCAGTGGCTAAACGCATTTTCTCTTCTGTCGTATCCTGTCCAACCACGACAACATCCGGGCTGGCTGAAACAGTAGTATTAAAATCCATGGGTGCCAGATCAGCAGTAGGTATTGTTACTTTACCGCCGATTTTGGCCGTTTCAGGAGTAATTCTCAGCGTTAAATCCGGGGAGGCAATCACATAGGCCTCAGGCAGGTTCATTAATTCTAATTTGTCCCCCTTAATCGTCGCATCCAGCAACCAATCAGAATCGGTCATTGTGAAGTCACCAGCCACTTCCAACTGACCTTCTGCTGACTGAGCCTGTAATAATATTTTCAAGCCGGATAAAGGATCACCATTGATGTCGGCATTAATTTCGGTCAGGGTAATCCCCATATCGACCAGAAATATCTGGCCATCACGCAAACTGATAGCAGTCGTTAATTCAGGCTGATTGAAAGTGCCCTCCATATCAACATGAAGTTCCAGCTTGCCTGCCAGTTCATCAAAGGCCAGCGTTTCCAGATTTAATGAGGCAAGGTCTTCAATAGAGTTCTGCAATTGCAATGTGACTGGCGTATCCATGGGTGCCACCATTACCGTTTTGATTGGTGCGGTTTGCAATCTGGCTTCAATAGGCTCTACCCCGGCAATGTCCGGCTCAATGGTGATGGCAACCATGCTTTCTTCTGCCGTCAGCTGATAGCGTAGATCAACCGCATTAAATGCAATCGGTTGCTGCTGGCTTATCCCTTCAGACTGCAGTTTTAATATGCCATCATTCAGCGATAAATTACCCGTCCCGGTAATATCGCCCCCGGTTTGCATGGCTAATTGGAGGTTACCGGAAATTTCACCTGATAATGCAGCGTAGTTCTCTATTAAAGGCTTGAAAGTCGCCACCGACAACTGATTTATTTCAATTAATGTTTGTGCACCATCTGCGGTATTTTCACCCTGTAAACAAAGTTGTGCCTGCTCAGAAGATTGCCAGCAGTGTTGTGAAACAATCTGTTTACCGGCTGATAATTGAATCGCTCCCGGCTCACGTAACTGCCAGTCGCCAGCGATATCATTGGTAACGGTCATTGACTGCAATTGCCCAGACCATTGGTCATCTTTATCCAGGCTGCCTTGCAACAGACTGGATAATGTGCCGATTTCGGATTGAATCTCCAGCGCCAGTTGATGTTGGTCAAGCTTGCCATTCAGACTCAAATCAATGGAGTCGATATTCTGCTGTGCAATCGTAATCGCCGTGGATTGAATATTAAGTTTACTTTGCTGATTATCCGTCAGATCCACCTGGGCATCTGCTGAAATAGACCCTACAGTCAGCTCATCCGCCCAACGGATAGCTGAACCGTCGAGATTGGCATTTAATTTTAATTTGGCCAGCTCACCGTAAAGTTGCCCTTTTCCACTCAGCGTGCCAAATAATTCGGGATGAAAATCCTGCAGATTGGGGGATGACAAACTCCAACTCAGGTCCAGTTGTTTCTCTACTTTGCCGTTTAATGACAATTGCGAATCACCCAGATTCAACTGCAGATTTTCGATATCGATATCGGTATTTACTGCTTGCAGATTACTGTCCAGTGAGAAATTACGATCACGTAACAGGCCATTTAAATGTAATTCCTGCACACTGGCATGAAACTCGTTTTCACCTTTATCCTGAAACGTTACCTGAACCTGACCACTAATCAGCCCGGGCCACTCTGCAGCGAAGGCAGCAGGATCAAGCTGTCTCAATGTCAGTTTGCCATCAACTGCAAGCTTTTCTTTCCAATTAATACGGCCACTGAATCCTGCCCCGCCATCAGCTATTTTGGTATCGGCCCGAACATCCGTTATGCCTGTTTCCGGACTAGTTGCTACCAGATTGAGAATGAGCGGAATCTCATCGACAATAAAATCCGAGTCAACTGTTAAATTAAAAAGCTGTTTCTCTCCATCAAGCTTAAATTGCCCGATATAACTTTCTACCGGCACGCCGGTTAAACTGGCAGGAAGCTGCAGGTTTTTCCATTCGCCACCCAATTGATAAGCTAACTCCGGCTGCCAGCTCAAATCGCCACTGACGTCTAGTTGACCTAACGCCGACTTGATTTCAAGAGAGCTTATCGAGGCCTTATGCATATCCCCAAGTAGGTAAGAGGTTATATTCCATTCCTGTTCCATGGCCTGCAAAGAACTACTGAGGATTAAACGATAGTCCTGCAAAGTACCATCAACGGAAAATTCACCAGAAGCCTTCCCTACCAGCAGTTCAGCATCTGTCTGCCAGGGCCATTGTAATTCTGACCAGCTGCCGTCAATGGAAAAAACACTTTCCATGGGATCTTCTGCAATGAAGATGTTTCCATGCAATTCGGCAAAACTGTTCTGACTGATTGCCGTCATCAGATCTACCCGCCAACTTTGCAAATCGTTGGAATTGACACTTAAACTGGCCGCTACAGGTGGATTTAACGTCTCAGAGCCTTGCAACTGAAAATCGAGCTCTGCCTTAGCACTATCCAACGTACCTTTGGCATTCAGATTTAATGCTGTCAGATCTCCAATTTCATTGTTCAGGATGCGTGATAATGGCAGCATTCCGCTTTCAGCCGTCAATCGCCAATCCAAATCATCAAGAATATTACGCACCATCAAGGTTTGCTCAGAAGCGAACGGTTCGCCCAGTTGCTGACGTAACGTCATTTGCTGCAAATCACCGGTAATCGTCCCGGTAGCAGAAATAAGCCCTAATTCCGGATCATTAAGACGGGCGCCATAGTTCAGATTGGTAGCATGTGGAGAGCTCAGGTTGACGTCGCCGAGCAAAGTAAACGCCAGAACATCCCGATTCAGTCGTAATGATGAAAGAATTAACCGATCGTAGTTCACCCGTAATGACGTATCAAAACGATCGAACAATGGCGTTATATCGCCTTGAGGACTAAGCCGTTCTGCATGTGTTATTCGGAAAGAACGTAAATGAATTGCCAATGGAAGACTGATATCCGGCACCGTAAAGTCTTCATCTGCGGTAACTTCTTCATCCAGCCCATCTTTTTGTTTAATTTGCAACCGGTCGATATGTAACTGATTAATAATCAAACGGCTGGAAAGCAACGACCATAACTGCCAGCGAGCATCAATACTTTTTATATAAAACGCATCACCCTCTTCAGGTTCATACGAGACACCTTGCAGATAAATGCCGTCATAAAGCCGGCCACTTGCTTCATCAATCGACAGTGCTGGAAGAGATTGCTGAGTGAAATTGAGTGCGGTGTTAAAACCGGACTTTGTCATCAATAACCAATACATTGCTGCTGGAACAACCAGTAGCAATACAATTGCGATTATCCATAATGCGCGTTTTATCACAAATCAGGCCCTATCACGATATGCAAACCGAAAGGCTTGTCTTCATCTGAAATCCCATTGGCTATATCAACACGAATCAAGCCAACTGGTGAACGCCAGCGAATGCCTACACCCACACTATACTCTATTGGATCAGACCAACTATTGAATGCGTTACCAAAATCAGTAAAAATTGCAGCGCCCCAGTTTCTAACAAACATATGTTCATATTCGACACTCCCTACCGCCAGATAACGCCCCCCAATGACTTCATCCAGATCATTTTCCGGACCCAATAATTCATAATCAAAACCACGAATGCTGTTATCACCACCAGCAAAGAAACGTAGAGAGCTGGGTAATTGTGAAAAGTCATTGACCTCTGTTGCACCAACTGTCGCACGGGTGATAATTCGGTTTGACTCACCAAACCCCTGGATATATTTACCACGGACGACGATCTGACTAAAACTGATATCAGATAAAATACCTTCAGCCGCACCACTTAGTTCCAAACTGACTCGTCCACCCTGGCGGGTATAAAGTGTGTCATCTGCCCAGGTTCTTGCATACGCAATACCGGGAATCAGTAATGAAGTGGAAGCTGATTCGTCAGACACATCAAAACTTTCATTTAAAAACTTGATGCTACCGGTTTCTTCCCAGCCCCAACGCATTCGGTTGTAATAAGTCCCAACAGCTATGGATCGACTTTCACTGGTATCAGTATCTTCTTGTTTATATTCTGTATTGAAACCCACCGTATCAATATTTTCACTCCAGAATGGCATCTGGTAATCAGCCCCAACCCGAGTGGCAATCTGCGATAGACGGCTTTCAACCGAGAGTCTGTGTCCACGCTCATTCACGTACCGGTTCTGCCAGCCCAGACTCATTCTGGCGCCTGTATCCGTACCATATCCGATACCTGCGCTATAGCGATGCTTAAGATTTTCATTCAGCGAAACGTCTATCGGCACTTCTGCCTTTTCACGAACAGATGTCATCGCCTGGGCTGAGACCGTGGCGAAGTAACCACTGTTTTGTAAATTATTTCGCAGCCTGAGTAATTTATTGGCATCGAAGGGCTCGCCGGGTTCAATTGGTGTCATAGCCTCAAGTAGATTTGCATTGACAACGGTATCGGGAAATTCAATGTCACCGAATTGATAGCGTTGCTTTGAGTCGTATACCAGACAAATATCGGCAGCTTCGGCTTCTATATCGACACTGACTTTGCTACAGGCAAACGCACCGTCAAAATAACCACGCTCAGCTGCAAGTCTCAAAAAGGCTTTTTTGGTATTTTCATAACTCTGATGATCAAAATGGTCCCCAATCTTTAGCGGCAGTTTATTGAGTATTTTGGTAAAGGCTGGATCCGTCTTGGCATCCCCCTCCACTGCGGCATCAATCTGGCGAATGATAATTGGCTGACCAAGATCAATTTTATATTTGGCTAACCAATTATTTTCATCTGTTTCGGTTAACTCGGCTGCAACTTCGGGGGAATAATAACCATACACGGTAAGCATATGCTTCAATTCTTCAACGGCCTGTTCATGTAAGCGCTGAACACTGCGGGAATCCAATCGCGGACTGTTTTTCTGCCGATTGATACTCAAACCATTTACTATGGTTTCACTCCAGTCCTTTTCTATACCCTCAAGCTCGATCTTGATATTTTTTTCGGTGTCAGCCCAAACCATAAAGGGTTGAAATAAACACAAAAAAAACGCCAGGATGATTCTGCTATAGAAAAGTTTTGGGCATAACGGCATAGAGTTTCTGTCATGATTTACGAAGAGTGTAAAAGTGAATGCATCTAGTTAGTGACATTCATTATGACAGTTTCAACACGACAGCGTTCTTAACGCAGGTTATTAGGGCTTGTTGATCTTTCATCTCCGCCTCTGTTGTGAGCTGAAAAAGCGTCAATCAAGGCACGAGGAGCGCCGAGTGGCGCTTTTTCAGTCACAACCTATTTTTGCACCCGCCTGTGTTGTATGAAATACATCCCTGTATATCACCGCTACGTGGTCAGCTAAGCTATTCAAATGCGTTCCAGGTTCATTTTGTCAATCACTTATGCAGGATGGCTACACTGCGTGCTTTCCGCCTTGCCGGACACAAAAATAGTCCCAGCAGTGGTGGATATGAAAGATCAATAAGCCCTAATCAGTTGGGTCTGGCAGATTTTCTTTTCGAAAAGCACTTGGTGAACAACCAAAAAAATGACTGAAGCGTCGACTGAAGTGACTCAAATCATTAAAACCGTAGTTATAACAAGCCTCAGTGATACTCTGACCACCTCGTATCGCATCAGCGGCTGATTTTAGTCGAACCTGCTGATGAAACTCGCCTGGCGTACAGCCTAGTTGTTTTTTAAACTCAACATACAAACGGCTCCGGCTCATGCAGGCTTGGCGACAGAGTTTATCAATGTCGAGAGGTTCTGATAGATTTTGCTCCAGTGTATGAAGTACAGCGGTAATCCCATTGGTATCCGGCGCCTGCTTGCAATAACTCAGTAATACTTCACGACCTTGCTCACGTAGTAGCCTTATCACCAACTCAGAAACGCCCAAATCGACCATCATTTCTTTATCGGGATCATTGCGAATAAAAAATGAAACCATTTTTTCCAGCAATTGCTGAGTATCCTGAGTGTGATGTTTATGAATAATACGAGGTTGATATTCCCAGTTATATTCAGGCACATCTGTTTTTACCAAATCCCGCATGCGGCTGGAAATAGCTTCAATACGCTCTCTGGAAATTTCGATAGTCAAACAGGTAGTTGGTTGCTGCTCATTGGCATCAGGAAAATCAATTTCAACCTGTTCACCTGGAGGCATAACATAAGACTCGTGTGGTACGAATAATTCGCCCGTTGCATTGTAATGATCATGCATCACTTTACGACCACTGACCATTCCGCAATACAATAGGTGATCTGCATTGAGTGCCACGCCGGTAGAAGTGTGATAAGTATCGTAAATACTCAATTCTGTTTCTGGACCATTGAACGTCACTTTATTTTCTATCAACAACTGACGGTTTTCTCGTCGACTACTTGATGTGAAGGTCTTCAGGTCCATAATATAACCATTGATAAATAATGTTTGATTGTGTGACCGTTAATGACTTTTAGTCAAGTGATTGAACTTTTTGCCGTAATATTTATTCATCACACTTGCCGGGATTTTTACACATTGATAGCAAGATTATTGAACATTGTGTTAACTTTTTTGTCATCTATGGACTGACAGTCAAGTAATTAAGAATACGAGTCAAGTAGTTTATTTACTATAGGTCTTATGCTGGATATTTGAAAACATCCCAACAACAAGAGAGAGAATTATGATTTACGCAAAACCAGGAACACCAGAGTCAGTGATCTCATTTAAACCACGTTATGAAAATTTTATTGGTGGTGAGTGGATTGCCCCTGTTAAAGGCGAATACTTTAATAACATCACTCCAGTAACCGGCGAAGTAATTTGTGAAATACCTCGCTCAGGTGAAGCCGATATCGAATTGGCTCTGGATGCCGCACATGCAGCACGTGAGGCATGGGGTAAAACCTCTGTACAGGATCGCAGTAATATCCTGTTAAAAATTGCAGATCGTATTGAAGCGAATCTTGAAAAACTGGCCGTTGCTGAAACATGGGATAACGGTAAAGCTGTCCGTGAAACATTGAATGCCGATATTCCTTTAGCAGCTGATCATTTTCGTTATTTCGCTGGTTGCTTGCGTGCACAGGATGGCACCATGGGTGAAATTGATGAAAATACTGTGGCCTATCATTTCCACGAACCGCTAGGCGTAGTCGGTCAAATCATTCCGTGGAACTTCCCATTATTAATGGCAGCATGGAAACTGGCGCCGGCTTTAGCTGCAGGCAACTGCATTGTTATGAAACCGGCTGAACAAACACCGGTGTCAATCCTGATTCTTGCAGAATTGATTGCAGACATATTGCCTGCCGGAACATTAAATATTGTTAATGGTTTTGGCCGCGAAGCTGGTCAAGCGCTCGGTACTAGCAAACGTATTGCCAAAATTGCATTTACTGGCTCAACACCTGTTGGCTCGTTGATCATGAAATACGCAGCTGAAAACATTATTCCTTCAACAGTAGAACTGGGCGGTAAATCACCAAACGTTTTCTTTGAAGACATCATGCAGCAAGAACAGGATTACATTAATAAATGTGCTGAAGGCATGGTACTGGCGTTTTTCAACCAGGGTGAAGTTTGTACCTGTCCTTCCCGTGCTGTTATCCAGGAAAGCATCTACGACGAATTCATTGCTGTGGTCATGGAACGTGCCAAGCTGATCAAGCGTGGTAACCCGCTTGATACCGAAACCCAAGTTGGCGCACAGGCATCACAGGAGCAGTTCGACAAAATCCTCAGCTATGTTGAAATTGGTAAACAGGAAGGCGCTCAACTGCTAATGGGTGGTGGTGTAGAACAATTAGGTCCTGAATTCAATAATGGTTTTTATATCGAACCAACGTTGATGAAAGGCCATAACAAAATGCGTATTTTCCAGGAAGAAATTTTTGGACCTGTCGTCTCAGTGACCACTTTTAAAGATGAAGCTGAAGCACTGGAAATTGCCAACGACACCGAATTTGGTCTGGGCGCCGGTTTATGGACCCGGGATATGAATCTGGCCTATCGTATGGGCCGCGCTATTCAAGCCGGTCGCGTTTGGACTAACTGCTACCATCATTACCCTGCTCATGCTGCATTTGGTGGTTATAAAAAATCCGGTGTGGGTCGTGAAACCCATAAAATTGCTCTGGAACACTATCAACAAACCAAAAATCTATTGGTCAGTTACAGCACCAGTCCTCTCGGTTTCTTCTAAAACCCCGTTCTAACAACCTAACTCTCCCCTAAGCTTTGCTTTCGGGAGAGTTTTTTATTGTATGCTGACTACTTTTAACTGTGGCGGCGGGCTATACTCAAAAAACAAAAAGAGAGAATTATAAGGTTAGGTATTTATGGCTCAGAATAATATTGAATCAACTCTTCATGAAAATCGGCATTTCCCTCCGAGTGAAAGCTTTTGTAAAAATTCTGCGTTAAATCATAAAAAGCTTGATGCACTTTATGTTAAAGCATCAGAGGATTATGAGGCATTTTGGGGTGATTTGGCGAAACAGGAACTCGATTGGATTAAGCCTTTCAGTAAAACATTGGATGACAGCAATGCCCCTTTTTATAAATGGTTTGCTGACGGTGAATTGAATGTTTCATATAACTGCCTTGATAGACAATTAAAAGATAACGCAAACAAGACTGCCATTATTTTTGAAGGTGAACCCGGCGATATCCAACACATTACTTATCAAGTGCTTTACGAGAAAGTCTGCGTGTTTGCTAATGCGTTAAAAAAACAAGGTATTAAAAAAGGTGATCGCGTCATTATTTATATGCCGATGGTTACTGAAGCCGTAGTCGCAATGCAGGCATGTGCGCGAATTGGTGCTATCCATTCAGTGGTCTTTGGTGGTTTTTCAGCTGAAGCATTGAAAGACCGCGTTGAAGATACACAGGCTAAACTGGTCATTACAGCCGATGGCGGACATCGTGGTGGCAAAATTATTCCGCTAAAAAATACTGCTGATCAGGCATTGAGCAAAGGCTGCAAGAGTGTTGAAACCGTTATCGTTTTTCAACGTTGTAATAATGATATAAACATGCAGGATGGCCGGGATATCTGGTGGCATGATGCTGAACAGGAGCAATCAGCAGAATGTGAACCCGAACCAATGAATGCTTCGGATCCGCTCTTTTTACTCTACACATCTGGCTCGACTGGTAAACCAAAAGGTATTCAACATTCATCAGCCGGTTACCTTTTGAATGCCATTAACACCATGCGCTGGGTGTTTGATATTCAGGAAAAGGATGTTTTCTGGTGTACTGCAGATGTTGGCTGGGTTACCGGTCATACTTATGTTGCTTATGGGCCTTTGGCGGTCGGCGCGACAATGATCATTTATGAAGGTGTGCCAACTGTGCCGGATGCTGGACGTTTTTGGGATGTCTGTGCACGTCATCATGTCACTATTTTCTATACCGCTCCAACAGCGATTCGTGCCTTGATGAAAGCAGGCGATGAAATTCCACAGCGCTATGATCTCTCCCATCTGCGTTTATTGGGCACAGTCGGTGAGCCAATCAATCCAGAAGCCTGGATGTGGTATCACAGGGTTATTGGTCAGGAACGTTGTCCGATTGTAGATACCTGGTGGCAGACAGAAACTGGAGCTCATATGATTGCGCCAGTTCCCGCCGTTACAGTCACCAAACCAGGTTCATGCACTCGTGCCCTGCCCGGTATTGATGCGGCAGTGGTCAATGAACAAGGAGAAGCGCTTGGTCCCAATCAAGGCGGTTTTCTGGTGATTCGCAAACCCTGGCCGGCCATGATTCAAACTATCTGGGGAGATGATCAACGTTATAAAGATACTTATTGGCCCTATTTCGATGGCAAATACTATTTGGCGGGTGACAGTGCTCGTATTGATGAGGAAGGATACTTCTGGATCATGGGGCGTATTGATGATGTGCTAAATGTTTCAGGTCACCGTCTTGGTACCATGGAAATTGAATCGGCATTAGTTGCTCATGAATCTGTTGCTGAGGCTGCAGTAGTCGGTAAACCGCATGAAGTTAAAGGTGAGTCGGTATTTGCTTATGTCGTTTTAAAAGGCGAACGTCCTGAAGGCGGCGTTGATGAAGACATGACTAATGAATTAAGAGCATGGGTAGCCGAACAAATCGGACCTATCGCCAAACCAGATGAAATTCGTTATTCCGATAATCTCCCCAAAACCCGCAGCGGTAAAATAATGCGTCGTTTACTACGAGCCATTGCCAAGGGTGAAGAGATCACCCAAGACACTTCAACGCTGGAAAACGAAGGCATTTTATTGCAGTTGCAAGGTAAGGCTTGATGGCGAAAGCCGAAATCGAAAGCCAGGAAAATCAGCGGCTGGATAAATGGCTTTGGGCTGCGCGGTTTTATAAAACCCGCAGCCTGGCTGTTGAAGCCATTAATGGTGGAAAAGTGCATGCAAATGGTCAACGCGCCAAACCCAGCCGAACAATCCGTCCTGGTGATCAATTAACCATTTCACAACCACCTTATGAATATGTTATTGATGTTTTAGCTTTGAAAAAACAACGCCGTCCGGCCAGCGAAGCCCAGTTGCTATATCAGGAAACACCGGAAAGCCGTGAAAAGCGCGAATTATTACGCGAACAAATCAAAAACGAACCATTAGGTTTTCGTGATCAAAAAGGTCGGCCAAGTAAACGCGATCGTCGGCATATTATTAAATTTACCCGTGGCGACTAATGGCTAAATCTTCCTTGCTTAATGCTGCAAATAAACAGCTTTTATCTCTTCACTATGCTGTTGAATTGCAAAAAACAGCTGCCAGTATTGGATTTGACTGGCCGAATATTGATGGGGTAATTGCCAAAATTCATGAAGAACTGGATGAGGTTGCTGCTGAATTGGATGAAGCTGATCCAATGAAATTACAGGAAGAAATCGGCGATTTGTTATTTGCCATTACCAATCTTGCCAGACACTTAGACGTCGATCCTGAACAAGCCATCCAGCAATGTAATCAAAAGTTTCTCCGCCGTTTTCAATTTATTGAAACGCAGATAAACCAACAGGGAAAATCATTGCAAGCGGCTTCATTAGATGAGCTTGACGCACTGTGGGATAAGGCGAAACTAATCGAGAAACAACATTAGAAATAACAAGAAACGTATTGATAAAAAATAACAACAATATCATAACCAACGAGAACACCCGATAAGTGCTGTTAATAAAAAACCTCAGGGTATCACTGCCATTATCGCCATCAAAAATCACACTCTAACTTGTCGTTTGTAACTGGCTATCCGGGTTCAAATACGGGCCTCTGCCCGGTGGGTAAACGTTAGTTTGTTGTTTGATGATTATTTTCCAGCGGAAGCACCTAATAATGAAGTATTGGTTTCAAATTGCTCTTGACCAGTATAAACCAGAAAATGTTTACCTTTCGCCCGAGCGATCATACCAATTCCAATATCCTGTGCAATGCTCAATCCCATTTCCGTCACCCCACTGCGAGATAAAAGTAAAGGTACCTGCATTTGGGCGACTTTAATAACCATTTCTGACGTCAGACGACCAGTGGTATAAAACACTTTATCGTTACCTTTAATTTCATTCAGCCACATCCAACCTGAAATGGCATCAACCGCATTATGCCTGCCTACATCTTCAACAAAACATAACACTTTATTTTGTTGACACAAAGCACAGCCGTGCACTGCCCCAGCCTGTTTATAAATTTCGTTATATTCGTTCAAAGCATGTAAAACGTCATAAATAAATTGTGCGTTGAAAACGGGGCATTGCAGTTTCAACTCAGACAACGAATCCATCACATGAGCAAACATAGTGCCCTGTCCACAACCGCTGGTGGAAATGCGTCTGGACATAAGTGAATCAAGATTATTTTTTTGTTGATGCGTGGTGACAGCAACAGCCTCAACATCCCAATCTACCTGAATAGATTTGATATGGGTTAATTCATCCACCAGACTTTGGTTACGTAAATAACCTAGTGTCAGTAACTCTGGCTGAGCACCAAGCGTCATCAGCGTCACAATCTCACGGTTATCCAGGTAAATGGTCAACGGCCGTTCACCAGTTAATGATACCTCGCGGTGTTCACCAAACTCGTCTGAAACAATAGTGGTTTGCAAACGATTAATCCCATTATTGGTCATTTCAGGTAAATATCTAGCCACCGGTCACGCTCATATGCCTGAAGAGAATTGGTTCGGCCTTGATGTTAAAATCATGGCCTTTAGGTTTGATGGCCATCGACTGGATAATAGCTTGTTTCAGTTTGTCGGCATCGCCTGGGTAGCGACGAATGACTTCACGCAGGTCCATTGAATGTTCTTGACCTAAGCACAATAGTAAACGGCCTTCAGTCGTTACTCGAACACGATTACAGCTTTCACAGAAATTATGGCTATGCGGGGAAATAAAACCTATTTTGCTGTTAGTGCCAGCGACTTTGAAATAACGAGAAGGTCCGCCGGTATTAGCAATAGAACTTTGCAAGTCAAAATGCTTTTGTAATGTATCCAATACTTCATCACTGCTACAAAAGCTCTCATCGCGATTGTGGGTTACCTGCCCTAAGGGCATTTCTTCGATATAGGAAATATCCAGATCGTTATCAATGGCAAACTGAGCCAGATCGACAATCTCATCCTCGTTTCGACCTTTCATAATCACTGTATTAAGTTTTATACGCTCAAAACCAGCCTGTTTGGCTGCGGCTATTCCAGCCAAAACCTGCTTTAAATCACCAGTTCGGGTTAATTCACGAAAACGATTACTATTCAAGGAGTCCAGACTGATGTTAATGCGATCCATACCGGCTGCAGCCAGCTTTTCAGCGTACTTGGGTAACTGGGAGCCGTTGGTGGTTAAGTTCAGTTCTTTAAGCGATGTGGTGTGCTTTAACGCGCCAATTTGCTCTATCAACCAATCGACGTTGCGACGCACTAACGGTTCGCCACCGGTGATACGGACTTTTTCCACGCCTAATTCACAAAAGGCTCTTACCAGAAAGGCAATCTCTTCCAGCGTAAGCAACTGTTCGCGTGGCATGAAAGTCATTTCTTCATCCATGCAATACACGCAACGGAAATCACAACGATCAGTGATCGACATGCGTATATAGGTGACGTGTCGCCCGAAATTATCGATTAATTGTGAGAGTGTCTGTTTCATGATATCTATTATGCGCTAACTACGCCCTATTATGAGAAAAATCGTATGAATTACCTGTAGTAGAAAAGCCTAGTACGCATAAACCTTCACATTGACTGCCTGGCCATTACAAAACAATGCCTGCGAACCCAGGTATAACGAAGTAATCACTATATAAACAGACTAATTATAATGCGTAATGTTCTGGCTACATACCGCAGATTTTTTATTCGATTACTCCAGATACAAACAAGCCCCTTTGCAGGGGCTTGCATGGGTCAAATTAACTGAAGGTCAAATCAATCGTCACCTGAGAATGCACCAATTAAATGCAGAAGGCTGGTGAACAGATTGTAAATACTGACATACAACGTGATGGTTGCCATGATGTAGTTCGTTTCACCACCATGAATGATGTTGCTGGTTTCATAAAGAATCAAACCAGACATCAATAGCACAAACATTGCAGATACGGCCAGAGACAAACCTGGCATATTAAAGAAGAACGCTGCCAGACCCGCCAGGAAAGCCACCAGGATACCGACAAACAGGAAACCACCCATAAAGCTGAAGTCTTTTTCAGATTTAATCGCGTAAGCAGATAAGCCTAAAAAGACAATCCCTGTTGCGCCCAGAGCCTGCATAACAATCTGTGGGCCATTGGGCAATCCCAGATAAGCATTAACGATTGGTCCCAGTGTCAGCCCCATAAAACCCGTCAGCGCGAATACTGAGGCAATACCCCAAACGCTGTTGCGCAATTTAGCTGTCAGGAACAACAAGCCGAAGTAACCAATTAGTGTAATGATAATGCCTGGATGTGGCAGGTTTAAGGCCATTGATATCCCAGCAGTCAGCGCACTAAAACCCAGCGTCATTGCCAGGAGTACATAGGTGTTACGCAATAACTTGTTGGTTTGCAGCGCAGACTCGCGCGAACGTACAACTGTTGATTGTGTATCGTAGTTCATCAGTTTATTTCTCCATTACTCAGTAAAGTATTGATGATAGGTAGTTCATCCAATGGACATCATCCTACCGGATAAGTTCTAAATGGCAATAGCAATATAAATTTTGCTTTCACTGTTGTCAGAACAAGTCATTCCTAGTAATATGCCGCGTCTTGGAGGGATGGCAGAGCGGTTGAATGCACCGGTCTTGAAAACCGGCGTGGGTTTATAGCCTACCCAGGGTTCGAATCCCTGTCCCTCCGCCAAACAAACTAACGGACTTCGGTCCGTTTTTTTGTATCTGGGGTTTGGTAATTACGATTTTAGCTGTTGTGTATTTAGGAAATGTTTCAGACTATATCGTCGTATCTGAACAAACCCTTTTTAAACTGACACCTTCTAGTTCTGTCTTTGCCTATCCACGCATGAGCATGGGAACGAGTTGCAATTAAACTTATGCGCATCTTCTTCTATAACGCAGAACTTGCCTTAAAGTCATGTGCATTTCCATCCTGGATTTAATCATCTGAAAATCGATATACATGATGATTCCTATCACTACGATGCCAAATAAAAAGAAAATGTCACCACTCGTTGGTAACAAGTTCAACGAAAACCGAGCAATTATCTCGATCTGAAATGCGAGCAAACACAAAACCATAATGATGATTTTGTAAAAGTGCTGAGACAATCCTACCTTCACTGCTGAACGTTCTCTTACACCTTTGATGAATATTTTCCGTAATAATCTTTGCATTTCCATACCCAAGTTATTTAAGGAAAATCATATTAGTCACATCATTTTTACCGGCGCATTAACCTGAAGCAAAGCAGTACTAAAGCCCTTTTCGCTTCGAATTTTCGCCCTTCTGCACCATAGATGTATTGACCCTTTTACAGATCGTGCCAGTAGCTATTCCCTTGAGGATTTTTCATAAAATCAGGACGAGCAGCTGTAATACGATAGCCCGCCAACCTCAAAAAACGCTGGTGGCTTGAGCCTGTAAAACTTCTCCTCTACCTCTTTCGATTGCTCGTCGTATGGATTTGTCATGACTTCTTGCAGCTTTCGAATTAGTGAGTAGTTCCCCTCTTTCGCTTGCTGATAAGCAGGCACAACTAACCACTCACGCAAACTGTATTTTGGATTGACCAGTTTCATATTGCTGGAGAGCTCGTCATGAGAAAACGGATGAGTATCTGTCGTGTTGGCCTTAACGATAAGCGCTTTCCATTTTGTGAGCCATTCTGCCCAGTGATTATTTATCCGTTCGAGGTCTAGATTATAGGTCGGGTTCTGGTAAAAGCTTTTTTTGAGTGGCCCGATATCGTCAGGTACTAAAGAGAGTTCGCGAAAGAAAATGGTGTAATCAACCGATGTTTGCATCATCAGCGATACAAGCTCACTAAACAACTCCTCATTAAAAGTATCCAGCCCAAGTTTGGCTGCCCACATTTTCTCCATTTGCACCTGCATTACGGATGCGAAGCTGCTTTTAATCTCGTCGAGCTGTCGCAAACTGTCCTGATGCGAAGTCAGTAACGGACGCAATGCTATACAAAACATCTGAAAGTTTTTTTCCGCTGCAACAGGTTGATTCAAAAATGCGAAATGCTTTCCTCCCCCCGTCCATGGCTGATAGTACGGATCAAACATTTCGCAGAATCCAAATGGACCGTAGTCGAGTGTGAATCCACCGGCAGCACAATTATCGCTGTTGAAGTTACCTTGGCAATAGCCGACACGGATCCAATTCGCAATAAGAGATGTAAATCGGTTTTGGTACTCACGAGCAAGCATCAATACTTTTTCGGGGGTGCTCAGGTTTTGATCGATGACGTCACCATACTCACGATCGATCAGGTGCAAGACTATCTGCTCCAGCTCTTCCATTGCTTGTGGGTGTTCATTCTTTCGAGCACGGCGACCGAAAAGCTCAATTTGGCCAACCCGAATGAAAGAGGGTGCGACCCGCGTCGAGATAGCTGCTGGCTCCAATATAATCGTATCCGGGTCCTTCGAGCGTGAGCCTTCTGAGTACCATGGACGTCTTACTTTCTCCGTTTTAGAAACGTACAGACTCAAAGACCTTGAGGTTGGCACCCCTAGCGCATGCATATTCTCCTGAGCCAGAAACTCTCGTACACTCGACCGCAAAACAGCGCGTCCATCTGCGCCGCGGCAGTATGGCGTCCGGCCCCCACCTTTTAACTGCATTTCCCAACGATGACCATTGATGACGGCCTCTAGCACCGAAATAGCACGACCATCGCCGTATCCGTTACCGGTCTGAAAAGGACATTGCTGGGTGTATTCGGTACCATAAATGGACAGTGCATAGCCACACGCCCAACCAACCTTACGCATCGGCTCCGGAACGTTTGCAAGATTGCCGGAGAAGACACGCATGAAGTCGGCCGACTCAGCCAAACTATCAGCGAAGCCCAGTTCGCGAAACAGGTTTCTACTATGTGCCACGTACTCGGGATTTTCGAGTGGCGTTGGACTGACAGGAACATAATGGCCCGAAAAGACTTGTCGTGGTAAATGGTCAGCTCCAGTTGATGTCGCGTCAGGATCAGCATTGAGCGTGTCCATAAACGAGTAACTTACCAACTTTGCAAGATTATCGAGATTGGAGATTGTTTCCATAGCGTCGGTTTGCTGGTGTAGTCGCATTACCATCGGGCTCCTGTTAAGGTGAGGAAAAAGCTGCTTGACCGCTGATTAATCAATTGTATCGGCAGCTTGTCCGATTACAGATCAACACTTTGAGCATAACTTTGGATCACTTTCTGATTGTCTCTTGAGGATTTGCCTCTCTGACAGCTGTTACTCATGTTAGTGCTTAGCTTTTCTTGCCACTTCTCCATAATAGAATAGAAATTCTCTCACCAGAGTTAGTGAGCCACTATTTCTTGAATTTATAGGTTGAACCGTAGACAAAATTAGAGATGGGTTAGGTGACAGATTGCTTAGAGCGAAAGATCAAATTTAAAAAAAGACTATATTTTTAAACACATTTTACGCAGATATTTTCGTAGTTTATAGGTGCAACATTTCTGCTTGCCATTGATATTTAGTCGTTAGGTTTAGGTTCTAAGGACTCTTACAAACCTAATCCCAAAAGTTAGCCTAGAAAGTGACAACAACACAAAATAAGGTGTAGTTCCATATGATTCCACTATCTATTCTTGAACTTGGCCGTGTACGCCAAGGCTCTGACCGAAGAACGGCACTTAATGATGCCCGGAAATATGCCCAGCATGCTGAGCGTCTGGGATACAAACGCATATGGGTAGCTGAGCATCATAATATGCCTGGTGTCACAACAGCCGCCACCGCCATTGTCATTGGCCATATCGCTGCTGGGACAAATACCATCCGCGTGGGATCCGGTGGAATCATGCTGCCTAATCACGCGCCATATATAATTGCTGAGCAGTTTGGGACATTGGAAGCGCTATTTCCCGGCCGTATTGATCTTGGTTTGGGCCGCGCTCCTGGCACCGACCAAATGACCTTACGTGCTTTGCGTAGAGATCCAGCCAACGCTGAAAAATTCCCGCAAGATGTACAGGAATTACAGGCTTATCTTGCACCCAAAGACGCCGCTCAACAAATAGAGGCAGTACCCGGTTCGGGAAGTAATGTGCCTATTTGGATATTGGGTTCCAGCCTATTTGGTGCACAACTGGCGGCGATGCTGGGATTACCTTATGGTTTCGCCTCTCATTTTGCCCCACAAGCGCTTTATCAGGCACTTGAGGTCTATCGGATGAATTTCAAACCTTCGGCACAACTGGATAAGCCATACGCAATGGTCGGAGTCAATGTGATCGCGGCTGATACTGACAAGGAAGCTCGCTACCTGGCAACATCACAGCAAATGTCCTTTACTGACCTCTTTCGAGGTACTCGCGGCTTGATGCAGCCACCTATCGAGGATATAGAAACCTACTGGTCTCCTCAGGAAAAAGCCCAGGCAGGACAAATGCTGGATTGCAGTGTCATTGGAAGCCATGAGACAGTTCAAAACGGTTTGCAAAATCTTATCGAGAAAACTGAAGCCGATGAGTTAATGATCGTCTCAGACATCTTTGATACCCCAAAGCGGCAACGTTCAATCGAAATTACAGCTCAGGCAATGGCTTGAATAGCTCCGAAGTCTTGGCCAGGCAAATTATTTGTCCCCACCAACACTGATTGGTATAGGGACTAAAAAAAGCTTACCTTCTGATGTGTTTGCAGAAAGAGATACAGAATAAATCAAGTTGGCTGACCCCTTGATTTCGACCCCTTGATTTCGTTGATTTCCTTCACCGGCTTGTCCGGTGTAACGCTTTGTTAGAGCGCCGCTTTTGTGACAGATTTTCCTGGCCTTCACTACTAATCGCTCCATATGCAGCTAATCCAAGCAGACGTCGAAACTTCGGGCATTCCATATGACTTGGCGCAGAACAAACGGCGGCATGTCGAAGACCATCGCGCATCGCTATCAGCTTTTTAATGTTTCTATCCAGTTCATCTGCCTTACTCACCAGCAACTCTCTGTCAATATTTGGGTTTCCTTTAGACCCAATCATGCGGGCAATTTCATCTAGTGAAAACCCCGCAGCACGCCCCAGTGCAATCAACGCCAGTCGCTCCAATATGTCGGCGTTGAAAACCCGCCGTAACCCTTGCCTACCAATGGAGCTGATTATTCCTTTCTCCTCGTAGTAGCGCAACGTGGATGCCGGCACGCCAGAACGTTTGGCTACTTCAGAAATATCCATAAATACCCCTTGACCTCAAGTCGACTTGAAGTTGTAAGCTAGCATCAGTTCTAAATTCAAACAAGCAAAGGAGAGAGTTATGAACAATCTGCTATTCATTGTATTAATCGGTATTGGAGCTACTGCCGTGATGGACTTGTGGGGTATTGTTCGCAAGCCACTGCTAGGAATCCCGTCTCCAAACTATGGATTAGTGGGCCGCTGGATAGTTTACCTAGCTCACGGGCAATTTCGTCATGACTCTATTGCGGCATCTTCTCCCATATGCGAAGAGCACATCATAGGGTGGGCAGCCCACTACCTAATAGGCACTGCCTTTGCTGCCTTACTAATTGGTATCTGGGGAGAGTCATGGATTCACAATCCTACGATTGGTCCCGCACTCGCAGTTGGTATAGGCACAGTTGCAGCGCCCTTCTTGTTAATGCAACCAGGTATGGGGGCCGGCATCGCCGCCTCTCGTACGCAACACCCAGCCTCTGCCCGAATTCAGAGCCTGATAACACATACAATTTTTGGTCTTGGCTTATATGCATCAGGCTTGGCAGTAAAACTTTCTTTCTCAATATAAAAGTCAGCTTAGTAAACTATACACAGGAGAATAAAATGCGTATTCCCGATCGTTTTGCTCCAATTTTATTCAGCGCCCTGCTCTCGGCAATCATGGTCTGCATCGTATCCGCCTTCGTTCTTGCAATCTCACAAGGTATTCATTCCGAGTTTGCTGCACAGTGGGTCAAAAGCTGTATAACGACATGGCCAATAGCTTTCTCAGCGGTCGCGATTGTAGCCCCTTGGGTGCGACGAATAGTCGGACGATTGACTGCATAAATCCGAAGTTAATATTCCAACTAGCTTCAATGGCCGCCGCAAAATTAGATAGCCGGCGGTCTAGCACCGTACGCTGTGGAAACGTTGTCCGAAAGCAGTGCCTTGTTATGTGTTTTTCTTGGAAATGTATCTGACATTCGCTAAACCCTCGAAGTCGTTATCTTGAGTCCAGATTACTGCGGAATACTTCTGAGCAGTGGCAAAAATAATGCTATCGGCCAGCGGTAGTTTATGGAGAACACCTAATTTGGCAGCATCCTTCGCTAGTTCTGAACCCAGGGGGATTACCGTGCCCTGTTCCATATGAGCAGTGACAATCAAGGCAGCTTCTTCTCCACGCTGACGCAATACATTCTTGAAAACTTCCGTGATTGTGATGCTTGGAACCAGTAACTCGGACTGATTTTCAATTGGTTCGGCAAATACTGTGGCATTGCTATCGCTGGCGAAGTACGACAACCAAGCCGACGAATCTACGACATTCATATCCGATCTTCTTCCCTGTGTACGGTAGTTTCAATTCCTTTCAGGAAGCCTCTCATTTTCTTCATGGGTTTGAGAGGAATCACCTCAATTCGCCCTTGGTAAGACATTATCTGAACTTTTTGACCAGACACAATCCCCATGGATTCACGAATTTCTTTAGGAATAACAATTTGATACTTGGGTGAAACAGTTACTAAAGTCACGGTAATACCTATCGATTAGAATTTGGTATTACGATACCTTTATCGATAAAAGTGGTCAAGACACATAACAGCGTTTTAATGAGGCCGTTGGCCTCACAATAAATCAAGTTGGCTGACCCCTTGATTCTTTTATCAGCCACCTTTTCACGAACAATAATGGATTGTTTCAACCATTTTTCAGCTTCATCCAATCTACAAAGCTTAATATTTGTTCTTCCCAAACCATACATTCCAATAGCAATATATTGCTGGTCTTTATTTTTATTTGCCGCCTCCAGCGTTTTTTCATAACGTCGAAGTGCTTCCTGATAATGCCCAGAAAGGTATGCTTTATTACCCTCATAATTTAGTTGTTGTTGAGAGGAAACAGTCGCACAGCTCATGCTTGAGAGAATTAATAACATGCAACAAAACTAGAAATATTTTTAGTAAATGCATTTTTTATCCTTAAATTTATTGCAAATAGATACTCAATTGAGAGTTTACTAATCGTTCTCATCTAGTTTTTGGATATGTGTTACGCAAGAGATCACTCATCTCGTGATTGCTCTGATTTTGCACATCCCGTTGTAGTTGTGTTGCTCTGTCGGGATATTCTTCGGTGTGGTCTGTTGAGTGCCATGAAGAGGAGACTTCTGGAAGCAATTCCTTATCGACATAGACCAATTTAACGTCTTGATGGGGATTCACATTGCCTAATATTTCTTGCTGTTTTTTATTAGCCACCAAAACGATAGTAGTTGCAGCAACTGGCTTGCCTTCAGTTTTTATCAATGCATTTTTTACCGTTGCAACATTGAGTGTCTGACTTTTACCTAAAATACCAACTGAAAGCTCTGTATCTGTGGAGAGCAATTGAACAAGCTGGTCTATCGCCACCGTTGACTGGCCCATTTCGAACGTTGCCAACATGAGTTTTTCTGATATCAAGTTGCCTGGGCTGTCTACTTCAAGAAAATACATCTCCGTTGAATCGGTCATTTTCATGATTGCTGTCATCTGGTCAGCGTAAGGATGCGGCCGTTTTTGGGCAGATGATTTAGTAGATGTGTAACAGCCTGTAACAAGGCTATAAAGAAGGGTGGCAAGAGTAAGCCTTAGAATAGTTTTTTTCATGATTTGTCCTTACATCAAAATAAAAGTTTGCTGTTTTTTTCATAACTCTTTTTTTGCAATTAATTACTTTCTAGTTCGCAGGGGGTCATTCGCAGCTGATGATGTGCTTTTTACGAAATATGAACGTTATTTGCCAAGTGTTTACTCCCCACAGTTACCTGAAACTTCTGAGATATGTCCATCGGTGGAGACTTTCACACGTAGCAAATTCTTCGATGCGGCAATTGATTCCTGATCTTGCCAACCAAACACTTTCTCGTGCTTTCCGTTTTGCATATTTATCTGAACCACATAGGGGTCCCCCATCAACCTAACCACCTCTTTTTCTGACATGCCGACACTGACTTTTTGGGCTTTTTCACAATTGATATGCGGCATAACGCTACAGCCAGATAAACTAATAATTAATGCAAACAAAGGGTGCTGAGAGTTTTTCATAACAAGAATTTCCTTATACAGTTAGAGAGTTATTGGTATTTAATTTGGCAAACTGGTTGATTTTCGCTCCCACAGAGAGTTGTTGATTTGATTGCGTTCAAGAATTTTTCCGCCATGTCGGGCGTGATTCCCCAAGTTGAAAGATTGTTTTTATTATTATCTGATGTCGGGCGACATGCGTATTGAATCCGAAAAATATTGTGATGACCTTCTAAAAAAGCAACAAATGCACCTTCACCATATGGTGCTGAGTTTTCGTAACGACTACAAAAACCGCCACTCATGGCAAATAAAATGTCATTAAATTTGTTTACGCTTCGAGATATTTCTTTATGCTCTCCCCTACAACCTGTCTTGGCTTGCTCTATAAAATGATGCAACGCCATTTCTGGCAAGGTCGTTTTCATGCTACGGATTTCTTCTAAAGCCTCAGCTGATGGCAAAGGAATTCTTTCAATTAACAAATAACCAGAATGCCAAGAGTTGATTTCCTCGTCAGCAGGAATATATTCAACAAAAAAACGGCCATCTGACTCCCCACTCATCCAAGCCAGCTCCCATCCGTCGGGGATTTGATGGTTAACTTGTTCGCCAACAACTGCAAAAGGGTTGCCATCTGAATCGCTTGCCGAAAGTGACGCTGAAAACAATCCAAAAATCAGAATTATATGAAAATAAGGCAATGACATTTCTAACTCCTTGAAATGTAAATTAATTAGATGGTAACTCTCTGTTTTGAAGAGATTAACAAGCGGGATATTTTATCAATTCATATATGTGATGCGTAACAAACTTACCTGTCTTGATATTTTTCAAGTGACTGACAAGCTGTTTTATTGTTATTCCGTGGTTCTTTGCATGTCTTATTTGGATCAAGGTAATTAAAACCATTATTGATCATGCAAATTGCATTCTCTTCTGTATCGGTGCCACAGGACTTGTTAGCTTCTATTATCATTTGAAATGAGTATCCGGATTTATGCCAATAATCTTGAGGGTATTTTGGAGGCGAAAATACATTACTCACACAACCAGAAAATAGTAATGAAAGAATTGATAAGTTAGTTAAGGTATAAAAAAAACGGTTCATTTTGGTTTATCTCACTACTTAGATTCAGGTATAACAACTACGGGTTCACTCTTACTATCATTTCCCCAGAACTTATTATCTCGATCAATTTTTTCTTGATGTTGACTATTAGTGGGATTAAGTTGCTGATTGCCACGATAAGAACTGTGTGAACCGATCCCCGTACCATCTACACCACCTGTTGATGGATTATTGCCAATCACATTTCCTATCCAGTCATCTACATGCGTAGATTGCTGCACTATGCCTTTTCCACTCGTCACTTGATCGACCATGTTAGCCATGTTCTGAGCGTTAGCAGCTGCGCCATTAAATGTGACGCTGTTTAGCGGCACATTTATTTGCTGATTATTACGTTGCTGTGCAGTTGCGTTACTACTGGTCAGACTACCTCTAGAATGATTTATTTCATCAATGACTACAGGAGCTAATCCTTGTTCGGCTCGTTGAGCATTTGTTTTTGCTATCAAATTACGAATATCTAAATTGGCTTGGGAGGCATTGCTGATAGGTAATACACCCCCTAATAATTCATTTAACTTATCCCACCCCGCATAAAGCAATTCACTGACTACATCGCCAGTATAGGGATTAATAATCACATAAACTCCTTGGGCATTTTGCTCATCAGAGGCTTGTTGTGCTGCATTAGTAAGAGCCTCCTCCTCATTATTTAGAATACCTTGATTAAAAATATAAACTTTGCCACTTTTAATCAAAACCTCAATCCCATCCTGCTTAACCTTAGTGCAATTTGCACCTCCAGGATCGCATTTTTGCAGAACAACTCTTTTGGGTGCGGTACCACTTTTATACGCTCTTTCTAAAACCGCGGATAAGGTTGTATATAAAAGCATTCCATCATCTTGTTCCTGCTGTGCTCTCTCTTGTAAAGCCTCCATATCCGGTCTTTCCAGAACGCGATTTGTATCTGAGGTATCTCGATTTATTGATGCAAGAGTTTCTTCAGCATTTTTATCCGTTAATGCTATTTGAGCAGTTTCATCCGTGATCGTTATGCTTGCAGGGCTGATAGCGCTCAGTGTTGTACTGCTGTCCTTAATATCTGCTTCACCATGATTCTGTAAATTGCTTGCAAGGCCCTTAGCTGCAATGTATTTAACCTGAGCTGTGCATAAGAAAAGAGGAACTAAAAGCCTGAGCCACGATCGAATCGTTTGACCAAAAACGAGAAACGAAAGGGCTCAACTATGTACAATTTAGAGAAAATGTATTGCGAAGTCGATGATTTTTGCCAAAGATTTATCCCGGCCTGGCAACACCAGCAGATAGCAGCCGGAGATAAATGCCGGAACAAGCCTGGCAAGTTGTCGGAAAGTGAAGTCATCACTATTCTGATTTTATTTCACCAGCTCCGCTTCAGAGACTTCAAGACCTTTTATACACACTATGCCCGGAAGCACTTGAAGCAAGCTTTCCCCCAACTGGTTAGCTATACCCGCATGTTGAAACTGCTGCAAAGTGTGCTGGTTCCCCTGTGTGCCTTTATGACACAACGTTACGGCAAACCAACCGGCATCGCCTTTGTTGATTCAACCAAACTGGCGGTATGCCACAACATTCGCATTCCTCGGAACCGTGTCTTTAGCGGTGTTGCAGAGCGAGGCAAGGGCACCATGGGCTGGTTTTATGGCTTCAAGCTACACCTGTTAGTGAACGAACAAGGTGAAATACTTTCAGTAAAAATCACAACGGCCAATATTGATGACCGCAAGCCCATACCGGACATGGTCAAACAGCTATGGGGCACCTTGTATGGCGATAAAGGTTATCTGTCTCAAACACTTAAAGAGTCATTAGCCGAACAAGGCATTAAGCTGGTCACCGGCATTCGCAAGAATATGAAACCGCAACTGATGACGTTATGGGACCGGTTGATGTTGAGAAAACGCTATGTGATTGAAACAATATTTGACCAATTGAAGAATATTTCTCAAATCGAACACTCACGGCACCGCAGCCCTGTCAGCTTTATGGTCCACCTCATGGCTGGATTGGTGGCTTATACCTTCCAACCCAAGAAGCCTTCTATCAAGTTGAACAGGAATGAAAAGGGCGCGCTTATGCAGATCTGAGGTTATATTAATTTTTGTTTATGGGTACTGACATCTCTCCTCGCAGTACTCTAAATAGACATATCCTTTATCTCGCATACATTCAGCACATTCTTTAGTGAGTATTCTCAACCTTAATATTTTTCTTACCACCCACCACGATATCCATTTGTAGCGCAGGAAGAAACAAAAAAAATGATTAAAATTAACCAAGAAAATCTAATAAATATTTTTGATACCATTTTTTCCATTAAGGATCCTTCATCTATTGTTCAAAACTGTAAACACAGAGTTCCATACTTCAGGTGGTAAAAAGACACTTGCAGCAAATGGTGTAGCGTTAATCACATTTATGTAATTTGCAGCTTCTCCAATTTTTCCCATCGTAGTTTTATCCAAATTTCTACCATTACCTAATTCGTCATACCAGATCACGCTGTTCAAGGTGTCATGTGTTCCTGCATAGGCCTCGGCTAACTTATCCCAAAATGAATTCGCAGCATATTCAAACTGAATACCTAGCGCCATTTGGCCATTATCACCTTGAACCCCTCCTAATGGACTTCGCAGCTCTTGATTTTGTGCAATAAACTCGCCAATAGTCAATGGATTACCGCTTGCATCCTTGGGTTTGAATATCACCGTTCCATCAGAATTTTCCTTGTAACCACTGACGGTACTGGGGTCTTTTTCACATCTTCCATTACCACACCATTTATTTAGTACAATTCGACCGCCAGCAATTTTCGTATTATCTCCATTTACACCTACGCTTGTCCCTGACTCATTACTTATACAATCGTCCTTTGTTACACACAGACCCGCGAACTTCATTGAATCCTCAATCATGGCTTGACGCATCTTATCGGCAGCCCAAGACATAGATTCTTTAGTAACTGCAGAGGTTAATCCAGATGAACCACCACCAATTGCAGCGACAATAATATTGGCTGCTTTTCGGTAATCACCATTGCCATTCCAGTTCTCGTAGTCAGATTTCGCCTGTGGATCATTCAATATCGATTGAGATTTTTCCGTTGTCAGTCCAGAAGCCTCCAAGGCTGCAAGTCTGTTGATTTCATAATCTGTCAGCTGAATATTATTTTCAGCACGACTTTTGATTAGCTCGTAATCCTTCGCATCCTGATAGGGTTGTGTTTTACTAAGCGCGAAAGTTGCTAATGCTTTGGGTGCTTCTTGGTTGAACGCCTGTGTGATTTTCACCTGCGCTTCAATTTCTTTGGCGACTTTTTCCGCATCAAAGATTGGGGCGATACTATTAGCGGTTGAACTCCCTTGACTATCGACTGCCTCTCCTTGCTCGTTAACATGTACATCCCGATTGAGCACGGCCACTGTGGTGGCAGCATCCTCGCCATTGAAGTTTTGTTGGCTATCATTATCGGTAATAGTTAATGCACCCTGACTGATGGCGCTGATTGAAGTGCTTTCTGCTTTATCGTTATCTTTTCCTATTCCCGCCCCTGAGAGTTGCGGTAGCCCCGCCTGAATACCACCGCCGATGGTTGCTGAGGTAGCCTTGCCATCGTATTCAGCATTATTGCTGATGTCTGATACGGTCAGCGTTTCCGTGGTCAGGTTATTCTTGTTGTCCTGAATGGCTTGCTCTGTCGATGCGATTACAGCACCCTTAAGATTAGTATTGCCCGTCACGTTGACTTGAAAGCCTTCATCACCGGCGAATATACCCGCTTGTTCATTGACGCTGGCGTAATCACTTTTGATCTTGCTTTGACTTGAACTGAACGAACCGCCAGCCATGCCTGCTCCTATTGGAATGCTGACACTGATACCTGCACTTTTCTGTTTACTATCGTAGGTGCTGGTATCTTGCAAACTATGGATATTGAGATTGCCCTCTCCCGAGTTGCCGACATCGGCCACTACTTGTTTACCCCTCACTTGTGCACCGATGAGATTGGTATCGGTACCGCTTTCCAGGCTGGCTTTATTGCCCGCCTCTACCATGGTTTCCGTCCAGCTCACATCTGTGCCATTGGTTTTACCTTTTCCTTTAGATGCGCTGGCTGTGATAGCGAGTCCATTAGTGCCAATACTGATGCCAACACTGGCACTACTGTTTTTATTTTTGCTGTTGAGTGTGTCGGTGTTTTTAGCAGCAATCAGATTGATTTGATCATCAGCTTTGATTGAGATGTTTTCTCCCGCATTGATAGTACTGCCGATCACATTGACATCGGAATCTTGATCGGCCCCTGTGGCGCTGATAGTGACATCTCCTCCAGCCATCACTTGACTACCTTGAACGTTGGTGCTGGTTTGGGTGGAGGTACTGCTACTCTTAGAAGTGCCAATGGAAAGGCTGAGGTTAATGCCACCGGCTTGATTGGCTGCATCCGTCACGTCATTGCCCGTAGGCGCCGCAGACAACGCCTGTTGTGTAGAATCATAAGCACTCTTTGCTGCCAGGGCTGTAGCGCCTGCCGCCAAGGCATTCATACGTCCATCCGAGGTATCACTGGTAGCTTCACTCATTTGTTGTGCCGTTTGAATGGCAGAGATAACCGGGCTGGTAATCGCAAGCGTTAAGCCACTTTGCTTGAATTTAGTCTCTTGGGTGGAGTCACGGGTGTTTTGCCCAGCAACGATATTGACCTGTTGAGCACGGATATCAATATTGCCTTGCGGGGCCAATACATCACTGGCTTTTTGGGTATAGGTTTTACCACTATTTATGGTCACACCCCCTTCTACACTGCCCACTGTGCTGCCGGTTTGATTAGTACTGTTTGTGGTTTGCTTGGTGTTGAGTTGGCTGCTGCCCAGAGTAAGACTTCCACCGCTGGCGCTAAGGCCGCTCTTTTTGGTTTTTCGCTCATGAAATTCGTAAGCCGTGTTGTTGGTAGCAGTGATATTCACATTATCTACTGCGCTTAATGTGGTGCCGTTATCACTGATAACATTGCTGCCACGAATGTTCAGTTCGTTACCGGCATCTAACATAACGGTTTCACCACTGAAGTTACTACTGATGCTGTTATCCGATTTGAAAACATCGCGGCGGGTTTTGGTTTTACTGCTGAAGGTGCTGCTTCTTTTTACTTTGCGTGCCGTATCAAAGTTGCTGGTTTCACGGCCTTCGATGATGTTGATATCTTGCATAGCAGTCACATTGATTGCGCCAGCTTCACTGGTGATGCTAGCGGCTGTTGCATTAAGGTCATTGCCTGCATTGAAGCTGATATCGCCCGTTGTTTGAATATCGCTGCCAATTTCCTGCGTGCCGCCATGTTTTACATAGTTTTTCGCATTACGGATGCTGTTGTTCTGTTCTGCAGTTTGCACAGTGCCAAGGTTAATATTTTCTTCAGCAGTGATTTGTGTGAGGCCACCTTCACCACTATTGACGATACTGGCCGCCATCAAGTTAACGTCATTACCTGCTGAGGCAATGAGAATCGCATCGGGGTTGCTGAGATACAGTCCGGCAACACGATCTATATTCGTCCGACTAAAACTGCTGGCCCCTTCTCTTTGTTTGCTGCTTTGTGTCGTGCTCCGAAGATTAATATCATTGCCTGCCTCCAACAACATGGCATCTCCTGCTCTGACTTGACCGCCAATGTTGTTGATATCATTTTTGGCTTTTAATAACGTCAAATCAGCCACAATCTGACCGCCCAGATTATTGATATTGTCAGCATTCAATTCCACGATCTCGCGACCTGCAATCGTCCCCTCATTGGTCACATCCGCAGTGAGGTTCATGATGACCGTGTTACCTGCCATCAAACCGGTGGTCGGCTGCATATCTTCTGTCTGTGGTCTTATATACACCTGAGGCACCAAGGCTTGTGTAACTGTGCCATCAGGTAGTGTGACTGCTTGCTCAACCAGCCAGACAATATCACTGGTGAGTTGAGCCACCTGATCGGCTGAAAGTGCCACACCCGGAATAAGCTGTAAATCACTGACTTGTGTGAGGGCCGATGTCATCAACGCCTGATATTGCGCTTCATCAGTAGCGTGTCCATCAAGGAATCGACGGCCTGTCAGTTGGGCGATTTGTTCACGCACCAGCCGTTGCTCATAGAAGCCATCGCCCAAACGTTTTTGAGTCGTTGCGGGGTCAAATGCCAGTTGCTGCAGCATGTAGTCAGAACTTAACCAAGAGCGATAATTGGCAAAGCGTGGATTGTTTTCAATCAGATAATCTGCTGCAACATCAGGTGTGGGTTGAAATAAGTTGCTGGTGACAATCGGTAACGCCGCCGAGTTAACTGTAGTGCCACTGCCCGCTGGAACGGTATTACCATCCAATTGTGTAGTGGCAAGGTTATACGTCACGACTTGGTTAGCTGGATTGTAAGGGCCTATAACATCAACATCGTAATCATTGTCGTGGCCATCCCAATCATAATAGTAGGCGGTGCCGTTATAGCTTGTAACAGTTCGACCCTCTGAATTCATGTTTTGTACTGAGGCGCCAGTAACATCAAGGTTACCTCCGGCGATGATCTGACTATCGCTATTGAGTACAGAGCCACTGATAAGCATATCGCCACCAGAGAGGAGCTGACCTGGAGTTGAGGAAACGATTTGTGTTTCGTAGAATCTTTTTGTACCTAAATAGCGTGTGTATTCGCGGAATGTGTATGACCCTGCTGAACGCCATTCAACATGAACGTTACCAATATGGGCTCCAGGATAGTCAGAGGTTTCATAAATGACACTCGCCCCTCGTGGTGTAAATCGATCAAAACTACCGCTTCCAGTTTGAACAACTTCGGTAATGAGTTCGGCATTCAAGTTTTGTAAATCAGCTATGGTCAAAGCTGCATTACCTAATGCCTCGATAGTAGCGCCATCATTGATGAGTGAATCTGCTGCTCCAATAGCTTGATTAGCCCCATCGAGACTACCAGCTATCGCCAAATCGCCAGCACTGAATATCAAGCTATCATCACGATTTTCAATAGTTGTTGTGCCCATATCAAGTCGATTACGAGCAGCGATTACAGCACCTGCATAATTGGCAAGGTGAGCAACCTGAATGGCGATTTGATCAGCAAAGATACTGCCGGTTTGACTGTTGAACAGATTATCTGCGTTAATGAGCGTATTTACGCCATCAATCAGGCCCTGGTTTGTAATCGTGTCAGCGGCGGTAATATGAGTATCAAGACCGACTATTTCCCCATTCACCATATTGTCGATGTTGTTAGCGCTAAGGTGTAGCGATTGACTAGCAAGTATGGTCGATTGATTGGTGATATCACCACTGGTATGTAAGTTAAGATTGGCGCCTGCTTGCAGCTCACTGGTGTGAATATAATCAGAAGCCAGGTTGATGCTAATGTCACCATCTGCTGTAACGCTGCCATCACTTTCCAGACCTGCAACATCCAACTGGATATTGCTTTTAGCACTGATAGCGCCGGTATTTTGCAGCACTCCGTCGGCAGTAATACTGACACTGCCTACGCTTGCACCAATATCGCTGGCGTTATTTACTCCCACACCAGCTTCTGTCCCAACCATGTGAATTTTGCCCGCGTACATGCCTCCCAGTGCAGCAACGTCAACCGCAAAAGCAGGGACAGCAGTTCCTGCATCAGGAGCAATACTGCTTACGTCGGTCTGATGACCATTACTATCGACATTGACCTGGTTCGTACCCGTAGTAATATTAAGACTGTTAGCCCATATACCGGCGTTCACATCCACTGCGCGTGCAATCACGTCGGTAAAGTTAGTTTGTGAAGTATCGAGTCCATTCCCTAAAAAGTTAATCTTCCCGCCACCGACGCGATAACCAAGCAGATTGCCATTATTCATGATGGGTTTCCCCGTCGTCAGCGTGGCCCGATTCGCATTGATAAAGCCACAACCACTGCAGCTGATACCTGCCGGATTGGCAATAACAACCTGAGCGCGACTACCGGCCACTTCAATATAACCGTTCAGTAAACTCGGATTTTGACTGTTAACTTCATTTAATATTACTTTAGCTGTGCCCCCGGCAAGGTAGGGATTGCCTTGCACCCAGCCGCCCAGTTGGGTTTGGGTATTTTTATTGCTGTTATTGAGGATAGCGCCTTTCGTCTTTACATCGAACTGGCGATAGGTGTTACGTGAGACACCCGCAGCACTGGGGGTCTGAATATTGACCAGTGGCAAGCCATTTGCTGTTTCATTAACAATCGGTTGCTGATTGGCTGGGGCATTTGGATCGGCAATGATGTCTGCATAGGTTGGGCTTGTCATTATTACCAGACTACTCATGACAAGCATTGAGAAAATCAACGGGCGCAGAGTGGCGAGGACCATAGGGCAAGGTGTTGTTGGTACGTTTGGGTTACTTCCCGAAGAATTACATCCGACGTTTTCTGCAACCACCATCATCAAACCGCGTGCTCTGTTAAACACCACCCTGAATTTATTTTTGTTCATCTTTTTAATCCCTTATCGCAGATGATTCAACGAAACGTTAGTCAGAACGTCAGATTTAAATTGAAACCTACTGTTGTACTGGCTGTTTCAAAGCCCTTGGGCTTCTTAAGTGCTTTACCCACAAATAAGTCATAACTAAATCCGCCAAAGCCCCCTCTTAACCCCATTACGATTCCTGCCAGCTGCTTGCCTAATAAAAGATCACTGGATTGACCACCGACTTCGCCATAATCAAGCCCCCAATAAACGGCCTGCCCGGTGTTAGCGATTAATGCACTCATTTCATTACGCAAGAACCAGCCGTTATCTGCACTTAAAGTCCATTGACCGTCAAAGCCGCGAACGGTGTAACGATTACCAATAGACAGCCGATCCTGAGGCGTTAATGGTGTGAAATTATATTGGCCACGAAATTGGGTTGAGTAACGCAAAGCTTGCTCACCCCATGGGGCTTTAACAGAAAATGGCAGGTCGAAACCGAGATCAGCCGTCAGTATTTCCATACGTGATGTTCCTTCATCAAAGCTCTCTTCAGGTGCTTTGAGAGCATTCATTGCTCCAGTCCCCCGCTTGTAGGCTAATTTGTAATCCAGCAGCGATTGCCCTAAATACCAGGTTTGGCGGAAACCTAACTCCCATCCCGCGGTACGGCGTTTTTGCACTTCAATTTCTGTGTCGTTTATGTAGTTAGAGGATTTTCTGAAGAAACCGCGAAATGAAAGATAGGTTTTATTGATTGCATTGCGATATATGAGACGGCTGGCCTTAACATCCGAGTTTTCGCTACGGCCACTGTAGGTATAGGATTGATTAATACCAGAAACCACTTGATGGTAGTCATAGGAGGATGTGGTGAAACCGAATAACCAATAACCGACGGGAAACGAATAATGAATAGTCTGGCCGTCAGATCCACGTTTACCTGATTCGCCCCCACCCTGGTCATGGTTGTAATTGACGTAGAACAAGTCATTGAGCATCAGCAGATTGTCTCCAGACAAGGTAACGCCAGCTTGATATTTGCCGGTGGAATCGAACCCGGCATCATCAGCGCTGATAGTCAGTCGAAACGGAAAACGCTGTTGATATTGAATGATTACATCACTTTCACCAGGCTTAGCATCTGGCCCTTCTGCCGGCTCTATCTGGATATCGACTTCTGTAGTGGGTACTCGTTTAAAGTTTTCCAGACCTTGCTCAATATCCCGCAGATTCAGAATGTCACCGCGTTGAACAGGGATCGCATTCCATTTGGTCGCTCTTACAGACACACCTTCAGCAAAATGAATCTTTCTGACTCTGCCGGGTATCACCGTAAGTTGTAATAAACTGGAATTAAGATCCTGGGGAGCTGCCAACACCCGGGTAGTTACAAAGCCCCGGGCAATAATGGCATTTTGAATACGGCTCATTGCGACATTAATGCCTTGTGCCCCAAGACAACGTCCTATGGCGGAATCATTGCCATCCGTTACGGAGGATAAAGCAAACTGAAATTCTGCAGCGCTTTCGCCAATCAGTGAAACGCTGGAGATAGTGAAACAGGGAGATTCACTGTCTGGATAAACGAGGAGTTCTGGCGGAGAAGCTGGATTTGGTATTCGTACATCAGGAGAGATTTCCTGTTGCTCGCGAAGCTGACGCTCGCGCTCTTGCTGTAGCAGTTGCTCTTGTGCGGCACGATCGATAATCGTAGCACCAGCATAAGCTGCTAGAGAAAATAAATTCCATATAACAAACGCTCCTACCCGAAGATAGGGTGCTCGTCTTCCATGACGACATTCCATTTTTTTCTTCTTGAATTCCTTTCAATTACCAGAAATAGTAATTCAAGAGCAAAGACACAGGCAACGATCAATCGAAATGGAATGATAAAAGTGTGCGCCAGTTAAAATTTTTATGGATAACCGATTATCTTTAATCCAGATTGATTTCAAACATTTGCTGATTATCAATTGCTGGGAAAAACGCTGGCCGATCATGCATCAGCACGATAAGCATTTTGTCCTGCCATTGCGGATACAAACGCTGCCAGATACGTTCTGCCATTTCGGTATCAATGCCGTTAAATGGCTCGTCAAGCAAGATCAGTTTTGTTTCTTTTAATAAGAGTCTTGCCAGACAGATCCTTCGGGCCTGCCCTCCGGAAAGTTGACTGCCGGTATCACCCAGCCAGCTGTGTAACCCGGCTGGTAGTTGTTTGGCCCAATCATCCAGCTCGACCAAGGTCAGTGCCTGCCAAAGCTTATGTTCGTCGATGTCATTCAGCCCCAGTGTCAGATTGCTATATAACGTCGCGGCGATGATGCTGTTTTGCTGAGTCAGATAGCCAATCTGCTTGTGCCAAGCTTGTGTTTGATCGATTCGCAATGGAATGCCGTTTATCAACAACTGATAAGGCGTTATAAATGAGTCCGGTATCTCCAGTCCTGCCAGTATATTGGCTAATGTCGATTTGCCGCTTCCGGATCGGCCACTTATTAACAGACATTCAGATGGGTTAAGTTCAAAAGCAAAAGCGGTATCTATGCTGCTGATAACCTTAGGGTGATCTGCCAGCATCATCGACAGCCGCTCAAGTTCTGCCAGCGTCGATTTCTCTGAAGCTGCATGCTCTGCCAGGGGTTGCAACCGTTCAGCTGCATAGCGTGTCCTGCCCCACTGCCCTAGCTGGCCTGGCAGGTTTAAAAGTAACTCACCCAATCCAAACACGGCCAGAAACAACATGACGGCAACCGGTCCACTGACAAGCTGATTCTGGTAGGCAAATAACGCTGCAATTGCCACAGCGATGACCAACAATCCATGACAAATATTCACTATTAACTGTGCGTTGGCGATATGTCGATTCAATTTTAGCTGCGACTTGCCAATCTCACTCAGCGAACTGACCAATCTTGCTTGATCCGCTTGTTGCAGATGTGCTGCCTGGAGTTCCAGCTGGCCCTGAAGATGCTCTATGGTTTGTGAGCGAGCCTGGTTAATCTGCCGGGCATAATCGCTGCTTATCTGCGATGTTTTCCGAGTAAAAAAGCTGAAATAAATACTTCCCAACAGCAGCGTGATAACTCCGAATGTAACCCCCAGCGTTAACCAGAAAAAACTGATAAAAACTACAAGCAAAAGCACGCTGGATATCACAACAATTGGAGGTAAAAGTAACTTTAATAACAGGCTGTCGAGATTATCCAGATCTGCGGTTAACCGGCTCAGCCATTCACTATCCTCTGTGTTTCGCAGTTGCTGAACCGGCAAGTCCATCAGGCCGGTAAACAGGGTTAGTCGAAATCCGGCAATCACTCTTAACACCATATCGTGACTATGCAGCCGTTCAAAATACCGTCCCACTGTCCGACTTAACGCAAAAAACCGAATGCCACCACCCGGTCGGTAGATATCCAATAACACGGCAGTGCCAGCGGTAATCGCCAGCCCGGTGATTGCAGTAGCTGTAATCAACCAGCCAGACAACGCTAATAACCCCATGGCGGAAATAGCCGTTAATAAGGCCAGCAGTAAAGAGATGATTAATCGTTTTTTCTGATTTTGCAGAACTTTGATTAGCCAGAACTTCAGGGGGGCAAAATTCTTTTGAGAATGGCTGAACATCGTTAGTCACTCTCCTTACTGGCAAACTGCAACTGGTGATCGGCTAGTGCCAGTACATCAGTATCATGGCTGGAAATCACTAAAATGCATTGCGGTTTTAATACTAAAAGCGCCGCCAGAACGTACTGCCGGCTTTCGGCATCCAGGCTGGCCGTCGGTTCATCCAGTAATACCAATGGGGCCGGTGAAAGTAATACTCTTGCCAGTGCCAGACGTTGTAATTGCCCTCCTGAAAGACCTTCACCATGTTCATTAAGTTTGCTAGCTAGACCTTTGTTTCTATTTGTAATTAAACTTTCCAAACCTAGCTGATTTAATACCTTATGCATTTCTTTTTTGGTGGCATCTGGTGCCAGTACAGCTAGGTTCTCTGCCCAGCTGCCGTTAATGATCCACGGTTTTTGCGGCAGATAACGAATTGCTTCCTTTCCCATCGGCTGATTATTTAAAAGCACTTTGCCGGATAAGGGCGACAGATAACCGGCCAAGGTATGTAATAACGTGGTCTTGCCGCAGCCGGAGGGTCCGTTAATCACCAGGCACTCTCCTCTGTTCAACTTAAGATTGATTGGGTCCTGAAGAACATTGCCTAACTGATATCCGATACACAGTTCAGTGGCAATTAAGGTGAATGATGAATCATCCGAAGTTAGCTCAAAAACATCATCTGCTGGCGGGGCGTTGTTTTCGCCTGTGAGATGCGTAGCAATATGCGAAGCGGCTGCCAATGCCGCAGCACGGTCATGATAGAACTGGGAAAGATTTCGTAAGGGCTGAAAAAACTCGGGGGCCAGCAACAGTATAAATAACCCGCTGAATAATGTGATATCTGCTGCCGGGCCCCAGGTGATGGAGCCAAACAGAGCAAAACCAATATAAATGGCGATACTGGCAATCGCTACACTAGTAAAAAACTCCAGAACGGCCGATGAGAGAAATGCCAGCTTCAGGGTTTTCATCACTACCTGACGATAGTCCTGACTCCTCTCTTCGACTTCTGTTAAAGCCTCATTCTCAGCTGCAAATAGTTTTAACGTCGTGAGATATTTGACGCGATCCAGAAAATGGCCTGCCAGACGCTGGCGTTGGTAAAAAAAGCGCTGATTAACTGCTTCAGCTCCCCAGCCTATCAGCATCATAAATAATGGAATTAACGGTGCCGCCACCAGTAAAAACAATGCAGCCAGCCAGTTGTAATAAAACACCGCTATTAGAATCAAAACCGGTGTCAGCACTGCCAGCAATTGTTGCGGCCAGAATCGGGCGAAATAGCCATCCATCGACTCAACATCTTCAATCAACTGGCTGGCTGCAGAACCGGGAGAACGTTGACTATGGATTAATGCACTGGTTTGTCGCCAGCCACTGAGGACCTGCTCACGTAAATGCTCTCTTGCATGCAAGCTGGCCAGTTGGGAGTAATGCTCTTGAGCTCTGATCAGTACCGGTCGTAAAATAAGGCTCAGCACCATCAACAAAATCAGCATGTATTGCTCAACAAAAGGTTGTTGTTGGATGATTAAGTTATAGGTCAGTTGGGCCAGAGTATACCATTGCACAATCATTGCAATTGTCGCCAACACACCCATCAAAACAGCCAGAAGCAATCGGCTTCGCTGCTTTTGGATAAGCTGTTTGAGTAAAAAACGTCCGGCTTTATCCTGGACCTGTTGATCTTTCATAGCCGCCTATCCATAAAACTGAAAAAGCGCCAATCAAGGCTCGAGGATCGCCTTGATTGGCGTTTTTTCAGCTCACAACAGAGGTGGAGATGAAAGATCAACACGCCCTAGTGATAACCACCTCTCACCTTGCCGCGGAAAATATAGTAAGACCAGGCGATATAGCCCAGCACAAATGGAATAACAAATAAGAAACCCAACAACAGAAATAATTGGGATTCATAAGCCGAGGCCGCATCCCATAGTGTGTAATCAGGCGGAACAATATAAGGCCATTTACTCGCAAGCAAGCCTAGATAGGTAAATAGAAACAACCCCATAGTCGCAACAAAAGGTACTCCTTCCTGCTGTTTTTTAACGGCTCTAAAAACCAGAAAGGCACAATACAATGCGAGCAAAGGCAATAACCAGATTATCGACACACCATTAAACCATCTATTTAATACGCCCTGATCAACAAAAGGCGTGTATAAGCTGATAAGAACAAATACGAAAAGTACCACTATCAGCAATATTGGCGTAATTTTATAAGCCCACTGCTGTAGCTCACCTTCAGTTTTCATGATCAACCATGTACTACCCAATAAGGCATAACCAGCGACCAATCCTAACCCTGTAATAATCGTAAAAGGGGTTAACCAATCAAAAGCACCACCCACATAAATAAAGTTACTGGTTTCAAACCCCTGAACATAAGCCCCAACTACCGCACCCTGTGAAAAGGCAGCAACAAATGAGCCGCCGGCAAATGCCCAATCCCACAAATATCTGGTGGAATTGGCCTTAAAACGAAATTCAAACGCGACTCCCCGAAAAATCAAACCGGCCAGCATCAAAAACACACCAATATACAAGGCGGGTAGAAAAACCGAATATACCAGTGGAAAAGCAGCCAGCAAACCTGCCCCACCCAACACTAACCAAGTCTCATTTCCGTCCCATACCGGTGCTACCGAGTTCATCATAATGTCACGTGAATGATCGTCTGGCGCAAATGGATATAAAATACCCTGTCCCAGATCAAACCCATCCATCAACACATACATCATCACAGCAAAGCCAATAATACCGGCCCAGATAATCACTAAATCAAAGGGTTGCTCCATCACAGACCTCCTTCTAAATTGGCATTGGCAGCAGACATTGGTCTTTGAGCTTTCTCCCTGGCTGAATCCAGATGATTTGTATTTGCCGTTTCCAAACCACCCCGGAATACGGTCATTAAATAAAACACACCGGCACTGAAAACCATCGCATATACCAGGATATAACCAATCAAAGTAAACAAGGCCATACCGCCCGTTAATGAAGGTGTTAAACCTTGAGCATGTGTCATCTGTTCATAAATCAGCCAAGGTGCTCTGCCCGTTTCAGTGACGATCCAGCCTGCTAATACTGCGATAAAAGGTGAAAGACTCATCACCCGTAAACCATTCAAGAAAGGCTTACATTCAAGATAGCGCTGCTTTCTGCGTAACAAGAGCCCGGCCAGACCGAACAACACCATCAGCATGCCCATACCCACCATCACCCTAAATGCCCAGAACACAATAAACACTGGAGGTTGTTCTTCGGGTGCCACTTCTTTCAATCCTGGGACTTCTCCATCCCAGTCATGTGTCAGGATAAAGCTGGCTAATTTGGGGATTTTGATTTCAAAGTGATTTTCTTGGGCCTCCTGATCCGGCCAAGCAAATAACAATAACGGTACGCCGGTCGAGGTTTCCCAATTGCCTTCCATTGCAGCCACTTTAGTGGGCTGGTGCTCAAGCGTGTTCAAACCATGAAAGTCGCCAATCACCACTTGTGCAGGAGCCAGAATCAAAATAAGCCACAAAGCGATCGACAGCGCTTTTTTGTTGGCCTCCATCTCGCGTTTTTGCATCACAAACCATGCAGTGACACCGGCCACGACAAAGGAAGCTGTCAAGAATGACGCCACGCCCATATGCAAAAAGCGATAGCCAAATGACGGATTGAAAATAGCATCTGACCAAGAGCTGACATAGTACAAGCCATCACGCATCACCAATCCATCCGGGGTATGCAAGGCGGAATTGGCCGCTAAAATCCAAAATGACGAGATAAACGTACCGACGGCAACCATCAATGCCGCAAAGAAATGTACGCCCTGCGGTACTTTATCGCGACCAAATAACAAAACGCCGAGAAAGCCCGCTTCTAAGAAAAAGGCTGTGATTACTTCATAGCTCAGAATCGGCCCGAGAAAATTGGCCGTCGCGTAAGAAAAATTACTCCAGTTGGTGCCAAACTGGAATGACATGACGATGCCGGAAACAACCCCCATACCAAACACCACGGCAAATACCTGGATCCAAAACTTAGAAAGCCTCTGCCAAACGGGATTGCCGGTCTTTAACGATAAGGCTTCTAAAACAGCAACAAAGCTTGCCAAGCCGATGGTAAAAACAGGGAAAATGGCATGAAAACACACCACAAATGCAAACTGAATTCGTGACAGTATAAGTGGGTCGAGTTCCATGGTGCCTCCAGTTATTGGTCAGACGTAAAGCCTAGTAAGGCTTCAGTAACAATCGATCTTACATTGCCATCACTGCTGGAGGCTACTTTTTTCGCCAAGCAAAGCCGAAATGATGCATTGCCGTTGTTCAGCATAAATTCTTTTTATCTGTTTATATAGAAGAATAGTCCCTGATCTTCGATGATGGCAGACCAACAGCTACTGAAACAAGGCTATAAATACTTGCTTACGATGGAAATTTTTATTTATCCGATAACAGCGATAGTATGAACATGAAACTGCCGAATGAAATTACGTCTTATGTATCTCAGGAGGAAAACTATGGATGTAGAAATTCAAGATGAAAAACATACCGGGCGAGTAGCCGCAGTCTATAGTGATAGAGATTCAGCCAATGCCGCGAAGCAAAAGCTCATCGATAATGGTATTTCGCCAGACGTTATCAATATCATTCAACCTGATGACGTTAATATTAGCCGAAAACTCGAACCTGAAAGCCATGGTATTGCCAAAACGATTGTGAAATCACATGGCTGGCTTGGTTTGATTGGTATGATTATCGGGGTATTGATTGCAACAGCGCTTGTCATCGTTGGTCCCGAAATGACTCAATCAAATCCTTTATATACTTATTTTGTGTTTGTTTTTTTTGGTGTCACCTTTGGCATGATGGTCGCCGGCATCGTATCACTACGTCCGGATCATGATCCTCTGATTACCAAAACAATTGAAGCGAGCCATGAACATCACTGGACGCTTATCGTACAAACGGATGACCATAAAGAAATCAATTTGATCAAAAACCTATTGAAAGGGTCGGCAATTTCAATGAGAGAAACTATCTGAGTTACCTCCAGTTAAAAAGCCAACGAGTCATGATCTTGTGACTCGTTGGGGTAAACTTTCTAAGCATTTTTACACTGATTAGTGTCACCTCTGTTGTAACTGAAAGTGTTCCGCATAAGCAGCGAAGGCAGCTTGCGCATACGGTGTTTTTACTCATGGGCTGCTTCCATGTTGACCACACAATATGTTAATTTTTATCTTGAATCTATAGAGCTGCTCATGAAAGTTGATCAGACCTTAAATTAAACAAAAAATATTTTTTCTTCATCAAAATAGGAGAAATTTTGGTGATCTCGCATGACATCTCAGTTACCGCCTGATCGTCCCAAAGTTATCCACATCTAATGCACAATTTATGTGCAACTTATCCCCTTGCTAAGACTTTAAAAACACATTATCTTGTGGTTCAATCATGTTGCGACCACAATTTGTTGTGGTTTGCCCTTTAAAGCCTTAACACACAATGCAGGAAAAATCACTATGGCGAGCGAAGCAGAACACTATATCCAACCCTCCTCTGAAACCGGCTATAAAGTTATTCGTCGTAACGGCAAAGTCACTGAGTTCAATAGTAGCAAAATTGCTGTTGCGCTGACCAAGGCATTTTTAGCCGTTGAAGGTGAAGCAGCCAAAGATAGCCGACGTATTCATGAAACCGTTACCGAACTTACCCGTCAGGTAAGTGAAAATTTGCTGCGACGTCTGGATGATGGCGGCACAGTGCATATCGAAGATATTCAGGATCAGGTTGAACTTGCTTTGATGCGTGCCGGTGAATATAAAGTTGCCCGCTCCTATGTGGTTTACCGTGAACAGCAATCTCAAAAACGTGCTGAAGAAGAACGTAAACACCCGCAACCTGCCAATGAAAGCAAACTGCATGTCACGTTGAATGACGGCACTCGCCAGCCGTTAGACATCGACCGCCTGCGTAACCTGATTGATGAAGCCTGTGAAGGTCTGGCTCAGGTAGATAACGCAGCCATCCTGCGTGATACCCAACGCAACATCTTCGACGGTGTCTCCGAAAAAGACGTCGAAAAAGCACTGGTAATGTCTGCTCGTACCTTTATCGAAAAAGATCCTGCTTACAGCACTCTGGCTGCTCGCCTGCTGATGGACAGCATCCGTCGTGAAGCTCTGAGTTTTGTTTACCAAAGCCCTCGCCAGGCATCACAGGGCGAAATGGCTGATCAATATAAAGACTATTTCAAGACTTACATCAAAACCGCCATTGAAAACGAACTGATTGATTCAGAACTCAGCCTCTATGATCTGGAACGTCTGGGTAGCGCACTGAAACCGGAAAACGATTTCAGCTTCACTTACCTGGGTCTGCAAACACTGTATGACCGTTACTTCATTCACTGCGATGGCACCCGTTTTGAATTACCACAAGCCTTTTATATGCGTGTGGCAATGGGTCTGGCCATCAATGAAATCGATCGTGAAGCCCGCGCCATCGAGTTCTACAACCTGCTGTCGTCTTTCGATTTTATGAGCTCTACTCCGACATTGTTTAATGCCGGTACCTTGCGTCCACAATTATCATCTTGCTATCTGACAACCGTGCCAGATGATCTGAGCGGTATTTACAGCGCGATGCGTGATAACGCTCTGCTATCTAAATATGCCGGTGGTTTGGGTAATGACTGGACTCGTGTTCGTGGCCTGGGCGCCCATATCAAAGGCACCAACGGAAAATCACAAGGTGTTGTGCCGTTTCTGAAAGTCGCTAACGACACTGCCGTTGCCGTTAACCAGGGGGGTAAACGTAAAGGTGCGGTGTGTGCATATCTTGAAACCTGGCACATCGATGTTGAAGAATTTCTGGATCTGCGTAAAAACACCGGTGATGATCGTCGTCGTACCCACGATATGAACACGGCCAACTGGATCCCTGACTTGTTCATGAAGCGTGTGGCTGAAGAAGGTCAATGGACCTTGTTCTCACCAGAAGAAGTGCCGGATCTGCATGATCTGACCGGTTTGGGATTTGAAAAAGCCTATGCTGAATACGAAGAAAAAGCGGCACGTGGTGAAATCCGTAATTTCAAAACCATGCCTGCCACCGACCTGTGGCGCAAAATGCTCGGCATGTTGTTTGAAACCGGCCACCCTTGGATTACGTTTAAAGATCCATGTAACCTGCGTAGCCCGCAACAACATATCGGTGTCGTTCACAGCTCAAACCTGTGTACTGAAATCACCCTGAACACATCTGATCAGGAAATCGCGGTATGTAACCTCGGTTCGATCAATATGGTTCAGCACATTGATGCCAACGGCAAACTGGATAAAGAAAAACTAAACCGTACTGTAAAAACAGCCATGCGTATGCTGGATAACGTTATTGAGTACAACTATTACAGTGTGCCACAAGCACGTCATTCCAACCTGCTGCACCGCCCTGTCGGTCTGGGCATCATGGGTTTCCAGGATGCGTTATATAAACTGCGTATTCCATACAGCACCGAAGAAGCTGTGAAATTCGCTGATGAATCGATGGAAGCGGTTAGCTACTACGCGATTGATGCATCGTCTGATTTGGCTGCAGAACGTGGCAAATACAAATCTTACGAAGGCAGCTTGTGGAGCAAAGGCATTCTGCCAATTGATTCCATCAAGATCCTTAAAGAAGCGCGAGGCGAATATCTGCAACAAGATGAAAGCCAAACCATGGATTGGGATGCACTGCGTGACAAAGTCAAACGTCAAGGCATGCGTAACTCAAACACCATGGCGATCGCACCGACAGCCACGATTTCAAACATCTGTGGTGTCAGCCAGTCAATTGAACCGACTTACCAAAACCTGTTCGTTAAATCGAACCTGTCTGGCGAGTTCACTGTCATCAACCCATACATGGTTGAAGACTTGAAACAACGTGGTTTGTGGGATGATGTCATGATCAATGACCTCAAATACTACGATGGTAGCTTGCAAGCGATTGACCGTGTGCCAGCTGAACTGAAAGCGCTGTACACCACCGCATTTGAAATGGATGCACGCTGGTTGATTGAAGCCGCATCACGTCGTCAAAAATGGCTGGATCAGGCACAAAGCCTGAACCTGTACATGGCGGAACCATCCGGTAAGAAAATGGACAATCTGTATAAACTCGCGTGGGTACGTGGCCTCAAAACCACTTATTACTTACGTTCAATGGGCGCAACCGGTGCCGAGAAAACCAGCACCGTGCCCACCACAGCAACAACTGCTAAACCGACTGCACCACCTGTGTTAAAGCCGGTTGCCAAACAAGAAGATGACTTTATTTCAGGCGAAGGTATCGACGCACCGAAAGCCTGTTCAATCTTGGAACCAGACTGCGAGGCTTGCCAATAATGTTTAACTGGGATGATCCACTTGCCGAAAAACCGGCAACCGACAAAGTCGACAACGAACTGCTGCCGCCTATGCAGCAAGCAGCTAATGAACTCGACACTCCCGAACCGTCAACGGCCAGTGTCGGTGAATTGCCATTAAATGCCAAAGCCGTAAATGCTGACGACAAACGCGTGGTGAATGGTCTAGCTGATATCAATCAGCTTGCGCCATTCAAATATCCATGGGCATGGAACTACTTCTTAAACGCCAACAAAAACCACTGGACACCGCTCGATATCAACATGGCACAAGACGTTCATGACTACCGTCATAAACTGACACTGGAAGAACGTCATGTCTATGAAAACGTACTGTCCTACCTGACCACCTCCGATATTCTCGCCATGCGTAATATCGGTCTGGCGGTAATGGAAAAAATGACCGCACCGGAACTGCAGATTTATCAGGCACGTCAGGTGTACGAAGAAGCATTGCATACCTGGACCTACCAGCACTGCATCGAAACCATTGGTCTGGATCAAAGTGAAATCTACAACCGCTACCGCGTAGTACCGGAGATTTACCAAAAGATCCAACTCGCCAATAAGCGTCTCGATACTGTTATGCGTAGCGATATCGATCTGCGTGATAAAGACGAACTGGAAAACTTCGTCATGTCCTACGCGTTCTTCGCCGGCATATTCGAAGGCTGCTGGTTCTATAATGGTTTTTCACCGATCTTTGCCCTGCAACGTCGTGGCCTGATGAAAGGTACTGGCGAACAGCTGCAATACATCATGCGAGATGAAGTTATGCATGCATCGTTCGGTATTCGTGTTTGCAGACAAATCATTAAAGAGGAAAATGTCAAACTGGATCCAAAGAAAATCCAGGAAATGTTCGAAGAAGCTGATGCAGCTGAAGCAACCTACGGTGGCTACATCCTGCGCGACCCAATTCTGGGTTACTCAAAAGAAGCCCACCATGGCCAATTCCGCTTCACCGCTAATCGCCGTGCCAAACAACTCGGCTTCGAAGAACCCTTCCCCGGTGCCGAAGCTACCCTGCCCTGGCTGGATGAACAGGCTAACATGCGGAAAGAAAAGAACTTTTTTGAGACAAAAGTTACCGAGTACCAAACAGGTGGCGGTTTGAAATGGGATTGATTTTGTCGCGTAACGTAGGGACATACAAAAAGTGAGATTATTGAGGGTTAAATCTAGACTAAAAAATACTAAAGCTGGATTTGCCCTCTTCTCTAAATATTATTTCTAGATTCGCAAGACAGAACGGTATTTTATAAAAAAGTTAAAACTAGATTTACAAGAAACATCTTTAATGAAAATAATCTATGTAAGACAATTTACAGCCCTTAATTCATTGATCTTGCACTGTATTACTTAGCTTAGATTTTCTTTCACCATCTACAGTGTTATACATTTCGAAATGGAGGTAAATAATATTATTGTCAGCAGTTTTCTTCTCTATTGATGTAAGCTTCCCAAGCTTCTCTCGCCCGTCGTAAACCATTAAATAATGACTTTTGGCTTCTCTATCTTTCCCATAATCTAACACTTGAAGAATGCCGCCGCTAAGCCATTTTTCACAGCTTTGTTCGCTATGCCCCTTGCTGCGTATTTCGGTGATTCCGAACAGCGATTCCGGAGTTATCCGATCACCCGTTAGCCGTTCTTTTTCATAATGCTTTTTTTACGCTAAGTGATCGGATTGGTCTAGTTTTCTCATCGATTCTCCAGTTAGTTCAATACGGTGACTGTTGTGCAGTAAACGATCGAGCAATGCATCTGCGATTGTTGGACTGGGTATCAGTGTGTACCATTCTGCGGTGGGGATTTGGCTGGCGATGATAGTGCTGGATTGTTGGTAACGCAGCTCCATCACATCCAGTAAATCGTTGGCCTGACGTGCGGTCAGCTTTTCCATTCCCCAGTCATCAAGGACAAGTAGCTTACGTTTAGCCAGCACAGTGAGTTGTTGCCGGTATGAACCATCAGCTCTCCCAACATGCAGCTCATCAAGCAACTCACCGAGCCGATAGTAACGGGCACTGTGATGTTGCTCGCAAGCCTGTGTTGCCAGGGCGCAGGCAAGATGTGTTTTGCCGCAGCCAGTGGCACCGGTAATGATAATATTCTGGTTGTAATGTAAGTACTGTCCGCTCAGTAATGTGGCTATTTTTTCTTTCTTAAGCCCCCGGTCACTGCGATAGTCGATACCACTGGGGCGAGCATCAAAACGAAGCTTTGCCTGCCGGACCAGGCGCGTGACTTTTGTGTTATCGCGACACAACAGTTCATGGGTTGCCAAAAGCCCAAGCCGCTCTTCGAAGTTCATATCGGCGTAGGTGTTGGGTTGTGCTTGTTGCTGTTGCAGTGCCTGGCAAAAGTGGCCCAGCCGTAGTGCTTTTAACTGTTCATGCAATGAGGATAAACTCATGGTCAGCGTCCTTATTGGTAGTAGTGTTGTCCACGGATGTTGTGGTGATTAACCGGTTGCTCATCAGCACCGGTAAAGCTGGTGTCGCGTTCTTTGTTGTTCACCAAGAGATTCGTAATCACTTTTAAATGTGGCTGCTCAAGCAGCAATGCCTTTTGACACGCAGCTTCAAGTCGTTCCTGTCCATATTTGTTGGTAAGCGTGAGGATGGCCAGACAGCTTTTAATGGCCTGTTCAGGGTGTTGTCGTCGTTGAAGCTGTGAAGTGATCACCGTACGGCACCCGCTACCGATGTTGTTAGCCCAACCAAGTAATCGCTCGGTACTCCAGCGCTGTTTTACATGGGCTTCTGGCATATGCTCTTTGACGGTGGTAAAGCCACCAGGCTGATGTTTTCTTGGATGCTGAGCAATGACGTTGCCCTGGTAATAGATACAGATAATTTGTGCTGTTGCTTCTAACGTGACGTTTTTACCAACAAGGTGATGTGGTACCGAGTAAGCATGTTTGGCATACAGCACATGATAATCAGGTCCAACGCGTGCCTGCTTGCTGTCGATATACTCATAAGCGTAAGCTGGTAAAGGCATCAATGCCGGTTTATCCAGCCGGATATACAACTCATAACGTGAGCCTGGATGAACGCGTTGTTGACGGTGGTTAAGTTCAAACAGCAGTTCCTGTATCCGCTGATTCAGGCTCGATAACGTATAGAAGTGCTCATGGCGCAAACGCATCAAGATCCAGCGTTCCACAATCAGTACCGCATTCTCAACTTTGGATTTGTCTTTCGGCTTATAGGGTCTTGCCGGCATAATGGCCGTGCCGTAGTGCCTGGCCATACGTGCATAGTTTTCATTCAGTATTGGCGCGTATGAACTGGCTTTGGTCACGGCTGAACGCAGATTGTCGGGGACTAAAAGCTGAGGCACGCCATCGAAGAACGTAAAGGCATGGACATGTGCCATGATCCAGTCTTGCAGCTGTTGCGAGCGCATCGCTTCAACATAAGTATAGTTCGATGCACCCAACGTTGCGACGTAGATTTGTGCCTCGTAGAGGACTTCACCCGTGTTGGGGTCAATTATCGGAACAGTCGGTCCGCAATAATCAATGAACAGCTTGTCCCCGGCAAGATGCAGCTGTCGCATGCTGCGTTTTTGTGTTCTTACCCACCGACCGTAATGTTCACAGAACTGGGTGTAACCATAGGCGGTTGCCGGTTCTTCCTCTCGATACTCCTGCCACAACAACAGTTTGGTCATGCCCTTGCGTTTGAGCTCATGGTGCATGGTGACAAAATCAGGCTGGCGTTTGTGGCGTGAGACGTTTCTGCCTTTATAGACGGCATTTTCAAGCTCGGTGTCACTGCATTGCTCTGGCAATGGCCAAGTGAGTCCGCTGGCAGAAAAACGGGATAGAATTTCACTGACGGTCGCAGGGCCAACCGCACAGCATTTACTGACGTCTCTTAAGCTGAGACCTGCGTCAAATCGTAGTCTCAGGATATCTTTTATCTTGTTCATTTGTGTTCTCTTTCTAGCCATGGTCAGCCATTCCTCAGTAAAGTTACGTCAGGAAAGCTTACCAATTGATTTAGTTAGAAAAAGAACGGTATTTCGGCATTCCGAACACTTGCTTCGGTAAACCGAACAGTGATTTCGGAAAAAGGCTAAAAGTGTTCGGATAAAACCGAAACAGGCGATCGGATTAAACCGAAATGGGTGATCGGATTGAACCGAAATCAGTGATCGGATTCAGCCGAAACATGCACCTTGCGAAGCACTTTGAACTCCAAGACGCATGGCCCCTGGCTTTCCACCATTGCTCTAGTATGAATTATGACATCTGCTCTACCATGCGCGCCTCTTGTCTCCTGACTAACATTATCTTTCCCCAGAATTGCTGATAGTGTTAGTGTAAACCTAAGAGCGATTCGATCCTCAGCTTTATCAATCAATTTATATTGCCCCTGATGATCCCAAATCATCATTCCGCAAGTAGGAAGCTTTGTTTCTCGCTCGTGGAATTCATTCGAAAACTTATCAACATCCTCTTTTGAAAAGCGTTCTTGCTCTTTCCCATAATGAATCAATAATTCATATTCATCTTTTTCAGTTAAAAACACAGATATAGTTTGAATAGCATAATCGACAATCGCATGAAAAAGACCTTCACCACAAACTGCTTCTATTTCATGAAGTTTTTCTTCTAATTGATTCCAGACGCTATCATCATTACCAGAAAATGGAATTACTCTAGTTTTATTAAGGGAAGAATCCAAACATAAAAAAATCTTACCCGGTAAATCGTAGCCTTTATTTTTCCTAAGCGAAGCAATTCCAATACCGAGATTTTCTACATCTCTTATACATTCGGGCGGGATGAACACAAAATATGACACACCTGAACTCGGCATAGAATTAAGGGCATTTCGATTCCGGAAGTATTCGCAAATAAAGGATGTGAAACGATATTGCTCTTCGTCTTCCCCCTGCGCAAAGGGTGACGTATTTTCGGGTATATTGGATTTGACTCTATTAAGAATGTTGTCGTCTAGTTGCAATATGGGTTGACTCATTTCTCATTCCTTAAGAGCTTACTGAAACTTCATCTAGGTAGTTAATATATCTATGTACACCTTCGGTTGGCGTGTATACTCTGTCTTCTGGAAACATTAGTACTACAGCCTTTTTGCTAAGGTTTCCCTCCATCTCAGAAAACTTAACGCCTTCCCCCTCAGATGCTGCGGCATAATGGAAATCTAGCTGAGTAATGGTATTAATTTTTTGGGTCGGTATAAGAGAGCACGCAGACATAAACTCTCTTAAATAGTTAGCTTGTTCACGAAAATAACTATACTCAGCAAGCGTTTTTATACACAGAATTCCACGTTTGGTAATTCTGAAATCCGCAGCGAGCCAAAAACCATTGTCATCACTGAATGGTTTGAAGTTTTTTGATTCGACAAAACCTTGCAGTATCAATCTACCAATATCCCATTGTGCTTTAGGAAAATAAGGCCCCCTCATATGTTTTAGTGTGTACGACTCAGGCATTACTAACATACAGACAGGTGAGAGAACATTCGCAAGATAAATATATCGATGAAGCTGTTCCATCTGGATTGTGTTTATCCCGTTCCGCTCTGCACCCTCAAGCAACATTAAAAGCCACGCTCTACTTGCTAAGAAGGGATTGCTATTCATGCCCTAATCCTTTTGGTTGTCAGCGTCAGGATAAATCGCATCGTTGAATAATTGTTCGTAATAGTTTCTGTAGTTAACTAAAGCTGCATTTGGTGCTGATAGTTCTAGCAGATTGATTATGTGTTTCTTCCGATTACTTATATCTATTACTGACAGAGGTAAATGTTCGTTATGCACACTTCCTGGCTTACCTGAAAGTCGTTGATTTCTATTCTGCTCTATGTGCTCAGGCATATCCTCTGCTCCAAGCAAGCTTGATATCATTGAGCTTTGATTGAGATTTGTTGAAGCCAAGAATACATTTTGACCGTTATTCTTATCACCAAAAGAGCGAAACAACCTGCTGATTTCATGCATAAAGATACTATCAAGGCTAGCTTCAGGTGTTTCCATGACAACCATTGCCGGCGAGTTAACTGACTCAGTTACGATATCAATTAATGAAAGCCTAAATGCTAAATCAATAAACTCCCTTTGTGACTCTGAAACTTGCTCATCAGACTCCCTATATTCGGGGTGCTCAGTATGCACTCCAGACGTCATTTTGACCTTAAAATATGGTGTTTTTACTTTTTCCTTCCCCCCTTGACCAAGAGGCCCCTCATAATAATCAAGCTCTAGCATTACTGTCTCAGCAAGAAGCTGTGAGCAGTAGTATTCAAATTTTTTCTTTAGTAGCTTGAGTTTGTCATCAAACGATTTTCCCTGAAGCGCTATTTCTTGACTATAAGCTAGCGTTTTCTTTTTCCTTGTGTCGTCATATTGCTGTAGCATTCCTTGCCAACTTTTTAACTGTTTAGCCAACTCCTGTGCATCCGAATCATCACTCGGTAAAGTTTTTTCAATAGAAGCAACTTTTCGGTACCATATTTCTCTTTCTTTTGATGTAGAACTAATGAGTTCTAATAAGCGTCCCTGTTCTATATAAAGCCCATGAAGTATTAACTTTTGGCTCTCATGATCTTTTAAACACTGTAGCGATTTTTTATGTAATCGTTCAATTTCTGCTGCCGCTCTTTCTGGCTCACTAACCACATTGGCGAAAGATTCTTGGACATTTTCAGTAGAGTGGCAAACGGGGCATTGTTTCTTTTCTATAGATTTTTCAATTACATAATATGCATCTTCAGATTCGTTACCACAAACAAAACATCCTCCACCAGATGATAAATTACCAAGTAAAATCTTTATGGTGTCATCTAAATTTGGGAAGTGCTTTGAAAGCATACTGTGTTGGGATTCTTCAATTCCAAATTTGTACTCATCAAAATCTCGACGAGATTGAGCTATTTTTACTTTTGCGTTGGTGATTTCAGCATTATTATCGGAAAGTTCGTCATTTATCTCCGCTAATCTTCCCTCGATACCATTTAAATGAGCAATTGCTGAAGCATATTCCTTACTATTAGTTTCTGTTTCATCAGAAGTTAAGTGATCAAGCTCATCCTTTATTTTATTTACAGACGCCAGTAAATTTCTGTAGTTACTGTCAGCACTCCTGGCTTCATCCCTATATTCAGCAGCAACCTTTGCTGACTCTCTATCGAAAAAAAGTATTCGGAAAATTTCAAACTGGGACATGTGATCCCAAATTAAGTCTGATCGATCTTCCAAAAAGAAAACTAGAAATTTAACAACTGAGAAAAAATCTATAAAAGATGGAAGCCCTGATAGTTCTACAACTTTTTCTTCATATATATCTTGGCTAGCATCAATATCAACATCATCGATAGATAGGCTAATAACTTCTAGATTCGATAATTTTCTTTTTAATTTGATTCTTCTTTCACCAAAGCTAATTATTCCCTCAATCGTTGCATCTAGGGCGCCATCTTTGACTCTGCTTGAAAAAAACTTTCTTCTTCTCCAACTGGTTAATTCATTCTTGCTACTACCAAGTGTTTTTTCTCCACCTTTTGGAGCATCATTTGGACCAACTAACAATCTGTAGACCCCATTGAGTAGAGTCGTTTTTCCTAGGCCGTTTATGCCAACAATTAAATGCACCCCGCCGTTGAAATTGTGCTCTAAGCCATCGCTTTTTTCATTTTTGTAAAGTTGATAGTTCTCAATCTTTAAATTTCTAAGTACTGGAAAACAAATCAAAACTAATTCCTTTTATTCTTTTACGAAGTATAACGCTGTCTCATCTAGATCTTTAGCCCAGCCCTGTTGGGCACTTGATTTCATTATTCTTATTGTTGTTTCTTCTTTAAAAGACAATTCTAGATTATTACAAATTTCTTTTGTAATTCGTGCAGTGTCTATTCTTATATTTGCGTAACGGCTGTCACCGATAACTATACCGACCATTCCACCTTTCGTTAGTATTCGTTGGGATTCCCTCAATATTGCTTCAATGTCACTAAAATAAGAACCTACCATATTTGGTATTTGTTTATTCCAAAGCTGCTCTTTAACTGCATTTAATTTTTCCAATGTATCAGAAAGCGTTGTGGATTTAGGTGGAGATACAACATCAAATTTAGTTTGTACATGTGATCTGAATGTATTTTGTCGAAGAGTTTTATTCTCTTCCGACGAATTTAGGTAGCCCAATACCCACAGCTCAACATTATATATATCTGTATAGTCAAAAGTGTTGGGGTATGGCGGAGAAAACAAAACCAAATCACTATTTTGCACTTCGCTGAGCTTCAAGCGCGAGTCCCCCCTATGAAGGCAATAATTACTTAGCCTTCTGCCAGAGTATTTTGAAATATCAAATATGGCTTCATTCACTTTTTTCTCTAATAGTCTATCGACATCGCTACTAGCTACCACACGAGATTGCCAATTTTTCCGATAGCGACGCCCTTTCCCACTGATGACAACATTACTAAGAGGGATTAAAACGGAACCAAGTAACACTTTAAAAAGGCATTTATTAACACTATCAGTAAGTGCTTCTATCGCCATTCTGTACTGAGCAATTCTATTCAAAACATCAGGTTTGAAAAGCCATCGCTCTACTCCACTCTTCTTATACAATGTACTTGGGCCATTAGAATACAGCTCTTCCAATTGTGGATCATGAAATTCAACACTTCTTATTACATCCATCCAGTCATTAATCAGCGAATCTAAATCGTATGATTGAAGCTTACTCTGTATCAAATCTGCAATGAAAGGATTCACCTCAATCGTAGTTGGAGTTATTCCAAGTAGTTGGGCAGTTAATGCCGTTGTACCAGACCCACCGAAAGGATCTAGTATTTCGTTCACTTTAATAGGCGTCTTGGCAATAGAGTCAATAACAAACTGCGGAGAAAACGCTTCCTTGAAATTAAACCATCTCTGAAAAGGAACATCTTTTACACCTTGGGCAGTACTTATAGGTACAGACAAATCTTGGCTACCTATGAAATTCCTTATATTCCTTTCGGAAATATGCATTGACCTAATTCCTTTATATTAATAAAATATACGTATATATTTTTATTATATACGTATATTATAAGAGAGTCTATAAACTTGAATGCAAATGATATAACTATAAAAACTGGCGCTAAATTGCGTCGGTATTTCAAAAAAAAAGGAATAACCCAAAAGGATCTGGCTACTGAGTTTGGAACGCGCCAAAGTTGGATTTCAAGAATATATAATGGTAACTTCAGCTCAAGAAGTGAAATAGCGAGAAAACTTTGCGATAAAGCTGGTATCTCTTTTCTAGATTCAGCTTCATTATCTGATACTGATGAAAAATTGATGAGTGTAGCTCACCAAATATCAAGCTTATCCATTAGGGACAAAAAAGCGTTAATTCGACTTACCAAACTATTTGAACAATTATAGTGCGCATAATTAACCCCCACCTCTTTTCATTTATTTTGTTGAAGTTCAATGATCGTCGAGAAATTTTTATTGGAATTGAAATTTTCCGTTTCAATCCCCTTATAGAATATCGGACGCCAGACTTACTAAAGCAAATGATAAGTTCCAGTTTATAAATCAAATCTGTCAATATTATCTTCGTTACTAGAAATACTGCTAAGTTGAATATTATCTGGTTCAAGGGATAAGCCTTGTGCCAAAACACCATCAATTAATACACCCATTATTTTTGCAACCGCCTTAACCTTATCGCCATCGGGCAAAACAAAATGATTACGGGAAAACGAATACAAAAGCGCCTTAGCAAAAAACTCTCTGGCTAGCACCCTTTTTTCGTCGTTGAAACTACTTGAAAGATTGTGAAAGTAATAATTTTCTAGTCTTGCAGAGGCATGGCCTCGGATATTTTCTTTTGGGTGGCAACGCAACCATTCATTTAATACTTCATCGACTGGTATCTTTAGGACTTCGCAATAGTCATAGATAAACTCGACCGAGGGATATCTTTTGCCTTGCTCATAATCATGCAAGGTGTTTTTACTTATTTCCAAAGCATCTGCCAAGTCTCTCAGCGAATACATCTTCAGCTTATATCGTCGGGCACTCGCTTGGAGCTCACGAAACGTCTCCGGCAATTCTTCGTCTGGGAATAACTCGTCGAAGAACGCAAGGTCAGATTGATATAGTTCTTGCAAACCTGAAACATTATCCATTGCCTCAAACCTTTCGGCCATTTTGAGCTTGTACTGGTAAATTTCAGGGCATCGAAGAAACTTCATAAAGCGCCCAAACTCTTCCATCGATTGAGTTGATATCTCATTTTTCTTTTTACGCATTTTCGATCCGATACCAGTAAAAGGAATTCTTTGCTATTTCTGACAAAACGCTTCTAGTCCCAATATATTGGGACAGTAAAACGGCGTCAAATATGATGAAGCTTTGAGTAAATAAATTTCTTAGAGGTTCGAATGACAATACAGTCAGATATAAGCATCAAACCTTTGACTATCCATCGAGAATTAGTTGAAGCGTTTGCAAAAGGCCCGGACTCTGCCGGTATCTTGCAAGGGGTACGAAAACTTAGAAAAGGCCGACCACATACCCCAACTTTCTTGTTCCCCTCCCCTAAAAATGGTGGTCATTTTATTGGGTGTGAAGGAAGCTTAGAACCATTGATGGCGTTGGCTCTAGAGCTTAATCCAGACATTAAGCAATATCGTGGTCAACCAATAGAATTACCAGGTCCTAACGGAAGAAAAATTACCCCAGACTTTGCAGTCGACTTGGGTGATGGTTTTGCTGTGATAGACATAAAGCCCGAAGGTCGTTTATCCAGCCCTCGAGTGAAAGTACGGATGCAGCATATCCGAACATTACTCCAACAGGCGCATATCCCTCATTTCATCATGACTGAGAAACAGTTATGCCGGCAGCCATTTTTACAAATTCGCCAAGCCTTCAAAAAAGGCCTCGGCATAAAGCTTACTACGTATCAACGAAACAAACTTTTGCACTGTATTGATGAGCAAATAACCACGGTGCAAAAACTCAGGGAATATGCCATCGAGTGTGGATTCAGGCCACACATCATCGAAACAGCCGCAGCAAGTGGAATGCTGACATTTAACTTAAACACGCCTTGGGCGGAATATTCAAAAATAGGAGTGAATCATGAACATAACCGACTCTCTACTTCAGGTTGGGGCACGGTGCACGATATCTGCTTACCCATTTGAAGTCGCTTTTGTCAGTGACAGTGGTATACGTCTTAGCCCTGAACATGGAGGGTCACAGAGACACTTAAACTTTGGAACAATTAATGAATTAATTGAACAAGGTGATCTGGAAATAACATATACCCCGCCCACGATCGATGAAGGGATGCTTAGCAGTCTCACTGAGAAACAATTACAGGTATTCAATCGAAAACTAGCATATGTCCAATCAGTGTATAAAAATCACGAGCACGCTCGTTCGCAGAAAAAGATACATAAAACCATCAGGCAAACAGCGCTAGAAATTGGGGACGTAAAACCGCCGGCAAGTTCTAGTGTTGCAGGTTGGGTGAAGCTTTGGATTGATGGTAAATACGACCGTCGTGTTTTTCTACCAAAACTTAAACCCAGTCGCTCTGATATCAATAACGAAAATCCAGAACTGTTAGTGATATTGAGAAAAGCCGTAAATAGCGTTTATTTGAATCGACAGAAGAACCCTCAATCTGCGGTTATGGCAGAAATTCAAATTCTGATCGCTGAGTACAATGCGAGCCATGACGACCAACTTGAGATTCCATCCAAAGAAAAGCTCAGACGGTTTATCAATACAATGGATAGTTACGAAGTATCGCTTCGCCGGCACGGTAGACACTTTACAAACCGAAGATTTCGAGCAGCCGGTATAAGCTTTGTAGCAAGAGAACCACTCGAAATGGTCATGGCTGATGGTCAGGTGATGGATGTTGTGCTTGTTCGCGAAAATGAAGATGGCACTTTTGATGACATTGGCCGCCCTTTCCTAACAGCTTTTATAGACATTAGAACTCGTGTCATCCTTGGTTTCTATATTTCATTAGCCCCTTTCTGTGGTGCCACCCTGCTACGCGCGCTAAGAAATACAGTCGTAAATGATAGTACCCAACCAAAAGGCATTCCCAGTAAGCTCATTATTGATAACGGTGCTGATTATCAGGATTCGGGTTTTCTAAAAGCCTGCAACAAACTCAATATATTGGTTGAGGCCTGTAAGCCCAGAGATCCGAATGCAAAAGCGCTTATAGAACGCTTTTTCCGGACATTAAATACAGATCTAATCCATAAACTATCTGGAACCACTTTCTCAAATCCAACAGAGCGTGGTGATTACAACTCTCAGGCTATGGCAAGACTCACCCTTGATGATCTTCGTCATCATGTCGAGACTTGGATCGAAGACGTTTATCACCTTCGCGTGCATCGTTCGTTGGAAAGGGCTCCGATTGATGTCTGGAATGAAGAATCACCTAGTTGTTACCCAAACACCCTCAGCCTTAAAGATGCAGAGATTTTATTGCGTGATGAACGTGAATGCACTCTCTCCAAAGGCAAAATTGAAGTTCATGGACTGCAATGGAAATGTCCTTCATTGACAACATGGGAAATGACCAGACGACGACTCACTAAAGATCGAAAAGTCATCGTTCGCATTGATGAGCTCAATCTTTCTGAAGTCTATGTCGCGACAAATGACGAACCTACCAACTTCCACAAAGCCTATTCACGTACCCCAGGCTATACATATAACTTGTCCTTATACGAACACAAACTTCTCAAAGACGAACTGAAGAAAAAACGAATCACAGCCCGCATGACACGTATGGAAGACAGAGAGCTTTATGAATATCGGCTGGAATATTACGCAGCACTCGGTCATGCAGATGACAAAGTTGCTAAACGGAAGCTAGAGCGCTTACGTGATTTGAAAGCTCGTCGGAGAATAAAGGACGTTGAAAAAATTACTACTGATGAGCGCAGTAAGAAAAGTGGCAATAAAGCTGACTTGACTCCTAAACCTGAAAATTTCACAAGAAATGCTCCCAATCCAGAGCAGGACCATTCTAAAACTCTGCCATCTAAACAAGTCATGCCTAGAAACAAACCTAAGAGCCAATTCGAAATCACTCACATCAATAAGAGGGCCCCATTATGAGCCAGAAATATCAAACTGAAAAAGTTATGAAACAAGACATGGCAGAAATTACCAGTAAACTCTCCTCTGTCATTATTAAACACCATAAACTTCAAAGTGGTTTCGACTTAGTAAAACGTACAATGACGGATAATGAAATTTTAGTCGAAAATAAACATGCAGTAATCATTGGCGATTCAGGATGTGGCAAGTCGTCTTTGATGGACTTGTATCAACAAACTCACTGCCCGAAAAACATTGAGTTTCAATTAGGTGCGAGATTGGACGTGCCGGCCATTTTTTCTTCTGTACCAAGTCCAGTAACCCCCAAAGCCATGTCCGTTGAGTTATTAAAAGCGGTGGGAGATAACTCTGGCCTATCCCAAACTTCACATGCTTTAACAGAAAGATTGATTTATCACTTGAATCATTCGAATGTTGAAGTCGTTTTTCTTGATGAATGTCAGCACTTGCTCTCTCTAGGAGCGAAAAATAAAAATCTGAGTATTAGTACGCGTTTAAGAGAATCCTTAGACTGGATTAAATCGTTAACCAACAAAACTAAAGCCACATTCGTTTTGATGGGAATGCCTGAGCTGCTGGATATCATCAGAGCTGATGACCAATTGGCCCGAAGGTTTACGAACACGCATTATCTGAGCCCTTTTGATGAACCGACACAACCGGAAAGTTTGTTGGTCGCGTTTACAGATGAGTTGCTACTCGAAGCTAGCGAAATAGTATTAAGTACTGGCCCCTCTCCTTATTTTAGAGAAATCCACTATTTTTGCGACAACCCAGATGATGCGCGACGACTTTATTTAGCAACAGGCGGTAATCCATCGAAGGTAAAAACTCTCGTCATCAATGCTGCATGTATTGCTTATTCTGAAATGAGCCACGAAATTAATATGACTCATTTTACTAAAGCTTTTCAAAAACTTGAGGAAGCCAACTTAAATGCTAAAAAAGCTGCTGCAGAACAGCAAAAATTAAGAGAGCGACATGCTCAAAAAGAAGTCGGGAAATTCCAAAATCCATTTACACTCGGAATGGAGCAGCTAGATTTCTTATTATGTGAGCATGCAGCATGAATAGAATTACTGCTCTTCCGTTTATCCCCACAGCTCAACTGAATGAATCTCCCATGAGTCTTTTGCGAAGAGCTGCCATTGGAAATGGTTATACAAACCTGCTTTCGCTATTGCATTCCCTCTCTCCTAATATCGATCATTCTGTGGGAATGATCGGCTATGTGGCGCGAAACCCAACGTTGTATAAAAGTCTTTGTGAAAAGCTTGGTATCACTGACGGATGTCGGAGACGAGTTTCTTACAAAAGAACAGGGAATGGGCGAGAAGATAGTGTTCTCTGGCAAGGGTTAGAGGTACAGATAGGAGATCTGCAATTTAGTACAGAAAAAGTCTGTATTCCTTGTTATTTAGAAAAAGGATATACCATTGCCGATTGGGAGCATTTTGCTGCTATAGGCTGCCCAAAACACCAGGTCTTTTTAGATACCAGCTGCCCTGTCTGCAAAACACCCTGGAGTTATGAGCAAGTGCCTCTCACTTGTGGTTGCGATCCAGAAACAGCTTTATCACTGGTCAGACCACTGCATAAGAACCGAGCGGCTTTGTTGACTAAAATTGTTAAGGGTAATAACCAACAGAAGATTTTGGTGCTGTCTAATTTAAGGCGTCTTTTTGAATGGTGGTCTCAGCTGAGTGTCCATCTATCTCAAGCTGAACAATCTGATTATCTTTATCACTTGATGACAGGTAAATGGCCTAAGTTAGAACAGGATAAAAATGCTTTTGGAGTACACCCACGAATACTCTTTTTACCGTTATTATCTGCTTCTGATAGTGGCACACAGCTTTTAATTAAAAAATTACTTGAAGTAAAAACAATTAATCTCAGAAATTTAAACATTGAGTTCAGTTTTATCACTAGAAAAGATGCAGAGCTGTTACTTGGAATTAGTCGTGCTAGGTTCAACAACTTCATAAAACAAGGGCTAGTTCATCGGGATATTGCGGGCAAATTTGATCTTCAACAAATAAATCATCTTTTATTGATTTCAAAGTGGCTACCGTTCAACTCAGAAAAAGAGTTGTTATGGAAGAATAATCGTTCAATAGCATCCCATTTTTCAGTGGCAGCGTTGGTAAAAAAGGACGTTGAGAACACTCCGCTTCCTGCACACCACTCAACTAGGTCAATACCATCATTAAGCCAACAATCAATCCTCACCCTCTGTGATGCCACACATATTCTTCAAGCTAATGCGGAATCGATCCGTCATTTAATAAAAATTGGTTTAATCAAAGCAACCAAAGGCACACAGGTAAGTGCTGTTCAGTGGAGTATAAAAAAAGAAGAGCTCCAAAGTTTTAACCAAAAATATGTATTTGCCTCCGCGATTGCCCGAGAAATAAACCTTCCAGTTACTACCACATCAAGTCGATTACAATCTTTGGGCCTGCTTCCTATCAGCGGCCCTGGTGTTGATAAAGGAAAAACATACTTATTCGCTCGCTCTGATCTGAATTCTGTTAGCAATGAAATATTAATCAACAGACCGTACAAATCACCTGCTGGACGAAAGCGAATAAATGACATGTCCTCGTCCGCAACCACGCTAACAAGCCAGCAAGTGGCTAGAGAATTACATCTAGATACTTATCAAATCCGATTTGTCGTACGTGATGGATGGATTACGGGTAGCAAGAACTCAAAGGGCCATTATTTGTTCCGTGCAAGTGACGTAGACAATCTGGCTGACAAAATAAATAATGATTATATCGATCTCGATAGAGCCAAAGATTACACAGATCAATCCATCCAGTCCTTCAGAAGGACTTGGATTATTTCTGGGCTTGTAGATGAGTATAAACTGGGTAACCGTAGATTAATAAAGAACGCAGATCTTCTTGTGGTACAACGTCTTTGGATTAACAATAAAACTTCCACCCACATTGCCAAACAGATAGGACGGCAACGAAGCTTCTGTATCAACCTTGAAAAGATAGGATTGCTGAAACCAACATTGATCATTGGTAAAAAGGAAAAGAAAATAAAGCTTTATCCTGACAATCATCCGATTTATCAGTGTTATTCAATATCTAGTTAGGTAAGCTATCTCAGCTTGCTGTTGATCTATAAGCAGTTAAACTAGGATGACAAAACCGTGACCTTCAATTTCAATGCTTTGGCTATTTCTGATGATGAACTGAATACTGCTTCAGATATTCTTGGTATCTATGTCAAGAATCAAAAAGCACTGAACCATTCTATAAATGATGGCCTGAACGCTAGCTGTCTCAAATTGCTACAAAACGAGTTGGCACTTAATTCTTTGGAATTAAGTCAATTGTTAAATGTATCCATTCGCACTCTATCTCGAAGAAAATCCTCCGGAAAACTGAATAAAAATGAATCACAGCGTGTTTTTTTACTGACAATTATGATTGTCATAGCAAACAAAGTCTTGGGGGATCATGGCTCAGCACTCAGATGGCTCAAATCACCTAAAAAAGCCCTCAATGGTATAAGCCCACTTGAGCATGCAAAGTCAGATCAAAAAATTGAGAAACTCATCAACATACTGCACCAAATAGAGCATGGAGTCTTTCTTTAGTGACCGCAGAATTAAGTATGGTGCCTGATTAAATTTAGCAACAACTCGTTATCTATTCTAACTTTATTCCCATTTAGGCAAGTCAAATGGTATCGATATACCTGACATTTCCTTGGCTTTCATCTTCTCTCTCTGATGAACCGCCATTGATAAGTACATCAGAGCAGCTCTAGCCATTTTAATCAGACGAATCGTCTTTTGAGACAGCTCTTCATGGGAGATATGATATGCAAGCTGATCAGAAAAGAATGAACCCCACTTTTCATCTGTATATCCCCACATATTGTCATGGACTTTTAAGTATTTGTGCTCAAGATGATTTCGAATCGTACGTAACTTGTCAGCTTCCGGTTCCATTGTCTTACCAAGTACTAATTCATTGCTGTTATCTTGCTCGATGAAGTCTTTACTAATCCAATACAAACCTCGTAGACTTAAATTTGGATATTTCATGAACTCAGAACGTAATTGCTTTACACCTTTATGGGTATCAACCCAAACTGATTGAAAGTTTATTTTTTTGGCTTCTGGAATTTTGAGCCCCCAGTAGTCATTAACAAAGTAGGCAATCTTGTCGAATAACGAGTATGTCGAACGAAATGCGATTTTTATCTGTTCTATTGCTAAACCATACGCTGTTGAATCTAATGTGTTTAAAAGGTAAACGTCATTATCCGAAAAATGCTTATTGTACTTTTCTGACTCCGTAATACCTTCCCATAGTAAATATCGTGCAGAAACATACTCTTGTTTTAGTTGATTATAAAAACCAAACAGATAAGGCGGCTCATCAATATTCGTTATCATACTGGGCAGGTGCATGACATCCTGTGCAGCAATAGAAAACGTTCCAATCTCATTTAAAGGGTTGATATAAAGACTATTATCCAATGTCCATTGCCGATAGTTCTGTTCAACTTTACTTTTCCCTAATGAAAAGCCATCAAGTGAAATGTTATCTAAAGCACTAAAATCTACGTGCTCTGCAATTTGCGAGGCTCGACCTAGCATCTGTTTTTTTATTATTTCAAATTCATTATCTTCCCAGAGTATCCTTTGGTTAGAAATGCCAGTTAATACATCATAAGCCTCTTTAAAAATAACCACCGCATGGCCTTGGTCATAAAGCATCTTGGCATAAGTCTCATAGCCCAAACCTAAATTAACCATAGCCATGCCAAAATTGGGTAAGATATTTAATGCCCTTTGCCAATACTCGATCGCCTCAATCAGTCTACCTATATGACTCAAGATATTGCCCGTATTGACCAAAATCTGGCATTGGCGTACTTCACTTAAGTCTCCGAAGTCATCTGAACGAATAGCACTTCGCAACCAGTAAACTTCCTGTAGTAATTCATCTTGATCCCAGAGCCAAATAGTAGACTCATCTTTATGTTTTACGTGTCGGATAACTGACCATGCATTGGCTCTAAAATAGTAAAGCTCGACTTTCAACGTTCCCTGCACGCGTTTGGCTAATTCGTCACATAGTTTTAGCGCGAGTTTGGCTTGCTCTGAATTGCTTGTATCTGAGGCGTGATCAATGAATTCGGCGAGAACTAACATCGCTTGTTGATCCTCCAACCGTCCTAAATCGGTCATGGGCGATTCATAAGTCATTTCGGTTTTTAGTCGTCTCTTTCAACTTAGGGAAGCATCTATGATGTCCATGATCAATACCTGATAATTAATTCTATTTTTAAAAAGAGAACAACTACCGGTATCAGCTTAAACAAGCATTTAAAGAGTAGCCGTTAATATCTAATGAGCCGATTCTTCAACTTTATCAATAAATTCTGCACTGTTTGCCAATTCACGCATCAAAACCACTCTCCAATAATTCACACCATAGATGCCCGCTTCGTTAGCTGAATAGTTATTTAAAAAACTTGCAACATCAGGTCCGCCCGAAGCTAGATGGGATCTGCATACATCAAATATGGATGATATTTCACTGTTAACTTCTTTGTTATATCTATCGATTAGTAAGAGTTTTGTGTAATGAGATCTCACAAGCTCCCACTCATCTGCTGATAAGTCCTGCGGGACGTTCTCTGAAATATAAAACTTTGCTCCTATACCTAAAGCGTCTGGTCTTTGATGAAGCTGTACATGTAGGTATTGATTAGATGAGACTTCGTCGCTATAAAAATGAAGAAATAATCTACGGCCACCTTCGAGCCAACGCATACCCTTGGATGAGTTACAGTTCGAACAACATGGAACCAAATTCAGTGGATGAACGGAAAATTCTGGAAAGATCTCTGCAGGTAAGTAATGATCATGAGTATTAGGTAATGTAACTCCACAATATGGACAGAAACTTAATGTCCTTTCACTGGATTGAACAGACTTGATTTTTTCAAAAATTGCTTTTGTTTTCTTTGATTTGTTCTTATAGCAATCTAATAAATATTGGCTATTTTCCTGCATTTCTTCATTAATAGTGATGCTTTGAATAGTTTTATTGGAAACATTATTTTTTAAGACTGTGTAACGCAAACCGACGTTAACTGAAATCTCTTGGAGCGCTGTTTTAGACTCACCCGTATGTTTACTGTTAACAATATTTTCATGCCAAGAAAAATAATGAGGAGGCTCAATTACACTATTCAGTTTCTTCATTTTCCGAATCCATGTATTGAGCTAACAAGTAAGACTGGGCATTCATGCTGAGCTTGTCATTGAACAATTTCATAACTTCTTTAAAGCTATTATTCTTGGATAGCTTTTCAAGCACTTCCCGATAATAAGAAGGCGTTTCAATCGTCTCAAAGACATGCCTGGTAAGTTCAGAGACAGTTTCTCCAAAAGATTCAACAGACAGAGTTTTGACTGTTGTGTAACGTCCTTCTCTCTCAAAAACTCTTACCCTCTCACTAGGTACTTCCTGAATTACTAAGGGGGAATGAGTAGCAACGACAGCATAAGAGCGATAATCTTTTAACATTGAGTTAAAGACATGAAAAAGTGATGATACGGCATTAGGGTGTAGATGAGTTTCTGGCTCATCAAATAATACAAGAGAGTCTCTGTCCATCCACGCAACAAGTGAAGTGATAAAATTTGCCAAAATGGCCTGACCTGAACTAAGTATTGTTAGTAAGTCCTCAGATATATCACTTCTTTCAATCTCAATTTCCAGTTTTAAATGGTCGGCAAGTTCCTGACTTCGATCTCCAAGTATTTCTTGCATATAATAAAGCCAATCATCCTCTCGGCTAAGCTCACGTATTCTTTGAAGATTGCGTTTGTATGTTTCTAATAAATGTCGTTTAGACAAATTCCCTTTTTCGTCTCTGATGCCACAATATACATAACTAACATGCTCAGACTTTGGTCTTTCAAATTGGTCAAAAGCACTATATGAGACTGTTATTATCCTGGTGAATATTGGTCTTTGCGGACTAAACTTTGTATCTCTCTTTTCGAGAGCCATCTTGGATTTTCTACCAATTTGAACCAGATCACTAGCTAATAAAGATAAGTATTGTGTCTTGCCAGTAGCATTCCTACCTATAATCGCTATTAATCGCCCGGGTAGCTGAGCTTTACTGTCGAAATTAAATTCGCACTCTGTTGCCTCCTCAGCTCCAGGGATAATAGCGCTGTACGTAAATTCATAGTTTTCATTTATGGATTCTTGCCTTATAACTTGCTGACCGAACCGTCTAGCACGTTGTGCCACATTAAATCTTAGTAATGCATTACGAAAAGATGACTTACCTTCAAACTTCTCTGCTAAGGGCGGTTGCCATGCGATATCTCTCAGAGACTCGAGGACATTTATTGTCAGGTCTTGACCACATAACTCAACTAACAACTCATAGAACTTTAGTTCTTGGCCAAGAGATATGAAACTCTCATCAAGTTGCTCAAATTCAGCAGAAAGTTTTGTGTTTTCAAGATCAATGTGAAGTATCTTGATGTCCCCAATCTTATGAGCTGTTGTTTTTTCATCATAGAGATAAAGTTGGAATAGACATGTTGTACTGAAATCATCCCAATTATCTTTATTAAGAACAAAACATGGGAATTTTTTTGGTTTGAATTTTTCAAAATCTTTCGGTTTTTGCTCAGTAGTATAGAAAAGCAACGGCTTCATCTTGATTCCCTTCATTTATTCACACCCTTTTTTTAGACTAACTTATATAACCAAATATTTTAGATAGAATCACCTATGTAAGTGAGCTTTGGACTGCCCCCAGTATTGTTGACAAAATCCAGCCTCAAAAAAAGCCTTATTGAGGGCTTCTGGCGCAGTCTTGTTTTTAATAAAGTCCCAATCCATATTGCTTATAACCTCATTGAAACTGAATGATCGTTGATAAAATTTATTCATAGTCAGCATCTGGAGAACCCCATTCTTGTCCAACTGGCCTCCCTGGAGCTTTCGCTGTTTGCACCAAGCAATAGCCATGTCATCGAGCACAGACACAGGAATTTCCACTTTCAAATGCCCCATAGCACTTGAATTATTCTTTTCTGAATAACTTACAGAAAATTTAGCTGGATTTTCAATACATAATGTTGCCGTGTTTAAATTGTCATCATTAGATGACACCTCTTGAAACAAAGTCGTTTCATATTGAGTCTCCGAGCGATATATCCATTTTTTTGTACTCATGAATCCCCCCCTTCCATAAAATATGTAGATGCTGAACTCAGTTAATTCAACGTTTATTAAGGGAACAGCTCGCAAACTAAAAATAGAGCATAGCAAATGATTTGATTTTCTTGTAGGAATCATCATTAGGCATGAGTGACCTGCTCCCCACTTTCTAATCCATAAAGAACTTAGTAATGTTCATTACTGACCCTGACCCAATATTAGGCCAGCAAGGTATTAGTAACGCCAACAAAGATGGTTTTGTAGAATACCAAGGCTAGGTGGCATTGGTCCACGGTACTATTCGTTATACCTTTGAAGGTGACACTAATGAAGCTGGTGCAGTAGTAAGTCTTATAGAAGCTTAATATTTATGTGAGTTTTACCTAATCTCTATTTACATCATTCCAGAAAGAAATAACGCAGGATATAGATGCTGAGCTAAGTGTAGACAGAGATTTTATAACATGTTCAACATTTTTGGAGATATTAAAATCAATGTGTTTTCAATGAGAATATTTAATACTTTTCACTTTCAGTGAAAACGTTTTATTCTCATTTTCAGTCTCTAGTTGTCATGATAAATGGCTTAAAGTTGTACTACAAATGAGAGTCGATTGAGGGGGCCCTCACATTATTGAGGGCCCTATAAATTTTACGGTTAGTTTTGTGCCCAACTATTTGCAAGCACTGGCTGTAAATTATCTTTAACATCTTGAGGGATCACATTTCCACTACCCATTGGAACATCATATGCTGCCATTGCAGATACGAGCTGGTCTATTTGATTGTTCATTAAAACCATTGAACCAGATTCAAATTGATCCAACTGATGTGCAGCATCGTCATACCAATCTGTAACGGTAATTTGATCGTCAGTACCTTCAATATTGATCTGCAAATCATCACCACTTCGGCTGAACCAAAGCTCTTCATAAGATATGTCAGTATCAAAAGCTATGACATCATTAAATGTAGAAGTTGAATTCGTATCGTTTTGTATAATTTGGTCTTGACCGTCATTTAATCCAAACTCAATCCGATCATTTCCTTCTCCACCATCAAGTACATCATTCCCTGCACCTCCAGACAGAACATCATCACCAGCCAAACCTGAGATATACTCATTCGCAGCAGTTCCAGTGATAGTGTCATTACCGGTTGTTCCAGCAATCACATGAGTCAACGCGTCCTCAATAACGACATTCTCCGTTGGTGCAGAGAGGCCAAAAGCACCGTAAAGCTGACTTGCCGTGAGTTGCGATCCATTTTCGAATTGCAGGCTGTCTATCGTGTTAGCAACAGAAAAGAAATTGGTTACGGTAACCTGATTACCAGTGCTACCAATATTCAGGATAAGATTATCGCCTGATTTCATCAGTCCACTAGCTACATCTGAGAAACCAATACCATCAATAAAGCTGATTGTGTTGACACCAGCCGTATCAATAATCGTATCTTTACCGCTATTAGAGCCGATAACATAAGTATCATCATCTGCTCCACCGATAAGTTGATCATCCCCCGTCCCGCCATTTAAGGTGTCATTGCCTCTTCCACCCAAAAGAACATCATTATCTGATGTGCCGGTCAACGAATTATCTTGTCCGTCCCCCAAAGTTAACTCACCAGCAACGGCTGTCGTTGTTGGTGCAGCTAATCCAAAAGCAGAAAAGACCTGACTCGCGGTGAGTTCACTGCCCCCATCAAAAATCATTTTTTCGATAGTGCTTGATACAGAGAAGAATTGTTGAATTCGAACACTGCCATTTCCGTTAGCAATATTTAAAATCAGATCATCGCCAGATTTCATTAGGCCACTGGCTACGTCATTAAAAGTCAGCCCGCCTGAGAAGTGAATGATGTTATTGCCATCTATATCAATAATGACATCTTGACCATCGCCAGGATTGATTAGATAAGTGTCATTTCCTGAGCCACCAATTAAGTAATCATTCCCTTGAGCACCTTCAATAGCGTCATTCCCATCACCTGATGCAATTACTTCATTTAACGCAGAACCCGTCAAAGTATCGTCACCTGAAAAATCGAGATTGATTTCACCACTACCCGGATTGCTTGGTTCTTCCGGCTCTTCTGGGTCTTCTCCACCTCCATCTGTAGGTAGATCACTTAATTGATTATAAATATCAGATGGTGTCTGAGTATAACCGCCGTTAGGTTGGACCATAATCTCGTAATTGCCGCCAAGGAAATGATTAATCACTTTAACTTGTTGATTCAGATCGCCATCAACTAGTACGATTAAATCATCACCTAATTGGTGATAACTTAGTCTTTCAGGCGATACATTATTGAAAAACAATATATCTTGGCCGTTTCCTGAATCACTGATGATGTCTTGTCCATGGCCTGAATAGTAGTAGTAATGGTCATTACCATTACCACCATCCATAGTGTCATTTCCATCTTCACCGAAAAGGATGTCATTACCCTCCCCTCCAATTAGCTCATCATCACCAGAGCCGGAACCTGAGCCGTTACCGCCTGCGAGCCAATCATCACCTGCTCCGCCTTCTAGCCGGTCATTTCCTGCAAAGCCATATATATCATCATCCCCATCTAGACCTTGAATAAGATCACCACCGTTAGCTCCCAGGAGCTGTTCTCCAGATGAAGTACCGATAATAACGTTCTCAAAGTACGTAGGATCTGAATCGACAGTCACTGTAAAGATGTCACTAACACTCTCACCAGAAGAGTCTGTAGCCGTAATTATAATTGCATATGCTCCCACTTCTGCATGTGAAGGGGTCCCGTAGAAAGTTTGTGTTTCAGCATCAAAGGTTAACCAGGAAGGCAAAGTAGAGCCATCAGATAACATGGCAGAATAAATTAAGCTGTCATCAATATCAGGGTCGGTGAAAGTATTTCCAGGTACAGTGAAATTAAAATTAGCCCCTTCGGTTGTGACTTGATCACTAATTTCTGTGGAGACAATAGGGGCAGAATTAGCATTATTGATTGTCAGCGTGAACGCCTGATTTACATTTTCACCCGAATTATCAACAGCAGTAACTTTAATATTAATGGAGCCAACTTCACTGTTTGTAGGGGTCCCTGAAAAAGTTAGACTATGCGAATCAAAACTTAACCAACTAGGCAAAGAGCTTCCATCAGTTAAAGTTGCTTGATATATCAACGTATCACCCACATCTTCGTCAATAAAGGTATTAATTGGTAATGTGTAGTTAAATGCATTGTTAACTGTAATTGATTTATCTATTAGTACTATATTAACAATTGGAGAATCGTTGGTATTAATCACTGTAAGTGCAAAAGTATCACTTATACTCAGTCCATCTAAATCCGTTGCAGTGACTGTAATTTCATAATTACCCACATCATCATTAGAAGGTGTACCTGAAAATGTGTGAGTTAATACATTAAAAGTAAGCCAGCTTGGCAGTTCACTCCCATCAGCAAGTTTAACGTTATAGGTGAGCTGATCATTTTCATCAACATCGAGGAACGTATTCTCAGGCAAGGTAAAACTAAATTCGCTATCCTCATCGGTTGAAATATCAGAGATAGCTGATTGGACTATAGGGGCATCATTAGTATTATTAACTGTTAGTGTAAAAGTATCCTGTGCGTATAACCCACTTTGATCCGTTCCAGTAACAGTAATATCATAACTACCCACATCTCCATTAGTTGGTGTCCCACTAAATGCTAAAGTTAATGGGTCAAAGTTTAGCCAGCTAGGTAATGAATCCCCATTACTAGTTTTTGCAGTGATTGTAAGAGTATCACTGCTGGTGTCATAAAAAGTATTCGCTGGTAGCGTAAAACTAAATGCATTATCTTCATCGATTATTTGATCAGATAAATCTTGATATATCGCAGGTTTAAAGGTTAATTCATTAAAATCACTTAAATTAGTCAATACATCCTGATAAAACCACTCCGATGAATCAAAAAATCTTATTTTCTCTAATACGTTGGCACCCTGTCCAAATTGTTCAGAAAAATAGCTACCTACTCTCACACTATCTGAAGCATTTTGACCAATTAGAATTAATAGATCATTACCAGCCTTATATAGACTTAAATCCGAAGATACAATAGATTCGCCAAATTGTAGAACATCATTACCAGACCAAGCATGGTTCATTATTTGGTCATGACCATCACCTAATTCAAAATGATAAATATCATCACCTTCTCCCCCAACTAAATAATCATTACCTTTCTCACCATTAATCACGTCATGACCGTTTTCTCCGTATATCCAATCATCCCCATCCCCACCGACTAAATAATCATCACCATCTTGCCCCGCAATATAATCATTGCCTGTGGTACCTATTATTGAATTGTCTAGGTGGTCTCCAAATAGATTGTTTTGGATAAGAGCTTGGTGAAGGACGGCATTATTAATCGTTGAAATATCCCATTCTGTACCGTCTGCGAATTTGATTGAATCAAGTGTAAATTGACTGGAAGACTCTTGTTCAAAGTGATCGGATATTAAGATCGAGTCTCCAGAAGATTTGATAGTAATAAGCAGATCACGAATGGTATTTGTGGCTGTTCCACCTTTTCGCTCAATTAAAATGTCACTTGCTCTAATGCCAGGACCAAAATGTATGATACTTTTGGCACTGCTGGATGCAGCGACTACGTCATGTCCATCCCCTGAATTGAAATGAAGAACATTTAATCCTTTGCTAAGGTAAATGTTGTCATTTCCTTGTCCACCAGTGATTTGCTTTACGTCATTATCAACAGTTGAAGAATAAGATCGCATATCCAAGTTAATAAAGTCGTTTCCATCTCCGCCATAGATATCATCATTTCCACTACGACTAAAGATTATGTCATCACCATTGCCACCTCTTAATACGTCATCACTATCACTGCCTTGAATAACATCATCCCCTCCACCTCCATTAATCGTTAAATTAATTCCGTCAGAGAACAGATAATCATCCCCCTCAGTTGCAATTGTCGCCAAGGATCTCAAATAATCACGATCCCATATGGTTCCATCATCAAATTCTATCTGGTCTAGTACTTTATTGGATTTAACATATGGAATATAAAAAAATCCTGATATTTCAATCGAGTCATCAGAATTTACAAATTTCAAAAAAATGTCATCACCGACTATATCTACCTCAATCTCATCAGGAGTAATACCATCGACTAATTTTAATGTGTCAATTCCATATTGAGTTTGGCCAGTCATGCTAATGACATCTCTACCTTCGTTTCGTCCGATAATATATATATTATCTCCTTCGTCTCCTTGAAGATAATCATCACCTAAACCGCCTATAAGAGTGTCATTACCCAATTCACCAAAAAGTAAATCATCACCATTTCCACCTTCTAAGAGATCATCTCCTTCCTCGCCATTTAATTGATCATCTCCATCCCCTCCCAATAAATGATCATTCCCTTGTAAGCCTCGAATGTGGTCGTAGTTTGCTGTCCCAATAATTACATCATCATTTTGGCTACCAGTCTGATAGATATGGTCGATTTGTGTAACGGATAAGTTATTAACGGTATTAAGGTCCCAAACAGTATTGTCAGAGAAAATGATATTAAAGGTAATGTTATTACTAAAATAACCAGCGATATCTATTTGTGATCCAGTGCTTGAGAATCTAATTAGAAGAGTATCGTTTAATCTGAAGAGTGAAATATCTGATGGAGTTATATTTTCATCAAAAATGAGTTGGTTGGAACCTTCAACATCATAGATATAATCTGAACCATCGCCTAATGAATAGTAGTAACTATCATTGCCGCGCCCACCTCGAAGTATATCATTACCTAAACCACCATAAAGATGATCATCTCCGACATCTCCAACTAGGTTATCGTAACCACTTCCTCCGTGAAGGATATCGCCCCCATCTTCGGCATAGTTGGTGCCATGACCGTAAATATAATCATCGCCGTCACCTCCCATGATCGTATCACTGCCACCTTTTCCCCTAATTATGTCATCATCGGCACCACCATTTATTACTTCATCATTATCACTACCCCAAATCCAATTATCCTTATGGGTGGTTTCATATACGACTTGTTTTATGTCTTCATAAGTCCAGATAGTGCCATCTGAAAATTCGAGGTCTAATTGTGAACTAAGATTTAAAACATTTTCGAATAATATTGAATCGGTCGTACCTTTGATGCTAACGATTAAATCTGAATTAACATCAGAAAGCTCAATATCGAGGGGAGAAAGACCATCTTTAAATACAACTTTTATTTGGGTACCATAGCTAGAAAGGACCGTGTCTTCTCCATCACCTAGACCAAATAAAATAGTATTTAGACCCGCTGACAAACGGATAGTATCTTGGCCTGTGCCACCGTAGTAAGTATCGTTGCCAAGACCACCATAAAGATAATCGTTACCTTCACCCCCAGATAAATAATAATTTTCTGATGCTGAATCTGCTCTTAAGCTATCATCGCCCCAACCGCCATATAAATGATTGTCTGTAGCGTAAGTGTTTAGAAGAATATCTTTCCCAATGGAATGACGATCCACTAAACCGGCAATAATTTCACGTGTCCATACAGTACCGTTAGCAAACTCGATAGCATCTAAGTTTGTGTTATTACCGGAAGAATAATTACTGTTAAGCAGTATTTTTCCTCCAGTAGCCCACAAATTTAAGGTTAACATGCCATTCGAATTTGATGAGATAGAAATATCTTCGGGAGAAATTCCATCACCAAGTCTAAGTACGTCATATCCACCTGCAATGTCCTCAGAGTTAGAAATTGAAATTTGGGAATCATTCAGGGAATATAAATAGACATCATTTCCATTGCCACCAATTAAAATGTTATAGCCTGCACCACCATCCAGAGTGTCATTTCCATCATAGCCATAGAGAACATCATCCCCCTCATATCCGTTTATGGTGTCATCGTTAAAACTTCCATATATGGTGTCATCGTCTTCCGTACCGTTTTCAGCTAAAGGTAATATCAGATTCTCAACATCAATTGAGGTATTGTCACCAAAAGTTAGAGTTTTAATAGTCGGCCTTGAGAATCCTCCTGCCAACTTTATTGAATCACCTGTAGCGAATCCATCATCGTCTACTAATGTTAAGATGAGGTTGGTGTTTTGCTTGGAGATAACTACATTGGACAGAGTAATATTTTCTCCAAATATAATCTGGTTAACACCCTGATAATCAATGATTTCATCATTGCCATCTCCAATATTGAAAATGTATGTATCGTCACCACCTTCTCCGCTTAACCAGTCATCTCCACCATTTCCCTCGAAAACGTTATCTAAATCATTTCCGATTATTTGATCGTCAAATTTACTTCCACTTGCTCCCGTTGACTCATTATTTATAGTTGTGTTTAAAGGAACATTGAGTGTTTTCGTAATGAAAGAATTAGAGTCAAGAATGGTCCCGTCACTGAAGTGAAAGGATGAAATCACATTCTCTACGCCATACTTAATAAGAAGTATAATTGTAGTGCCATTTCTGACCTGAAGGTATTCACTACCACTCATGAGTACAATATTAGAACTGAGATTGTCTAAAGAAATACCTGAATTAAATTTAACTATGTCTGATCCGTCTGCATCTTGAATGGCATCGTAACCATCTCCAACAACGAAGGTGTCCACTCCTTCTCCCCCGAATAAAGAGTCGTTTCCACTCCCCCCTTCTAATCTATCATTACCGCCTCCACCGCTAAGTAAATCGTTCCCAGCTTCACCGAACAGTTGATCTTCACCGTCATCGCCATACAAATAGTCTTTATCGTCTCCACCTCGAAGAGTGTCCTCCCCATTACCACCTTCAAGGGTATCCTCACCAGCACCACCATTTAGTAAATCATTCCCTGCCCCACCAGAGAGAAGATCACTACCCGCTCCACCAACTAATTCATCAACACCAGAAGCACCAAAGAGATAATCATCACCAGCTCCACCGTCAAGGTAATTGTTTCCTCCATTCGGAGCATTTTCATCATCTTCATCCCCCCAGAGATAATCATTACCATCGCCGCCAAAAAGTCGGTCATCTCCTTTGCTGCCAACTATTTGATCATCACCTTCAGCACCATGAAGTGTGTCATTACCATCCATACCAAATATAATGTCATTACCTGCTCCTCCATCAATAACATCATCGCCAAAGTCACTTAATTGGGTAGCATTATCACCGTTGATGACATCATCACCTTCACCTCCAAAAATGGTGTCACTTCCTTCATCTCCAGAGATAACATCATTTCCTGATCCACCATCAATATAGTCATCTCCAAATTGACCTGAGATCCAGTCGTTACCGGCACCACCAAACAAATAGTCAGCACTACCTTCAAGAGTTACATGGTTAATATTCTGATAAGTGGATAAATAATTTGAACCATTTTCCGTACGAACCACATGCCAGTCTAAACCTGCACCTATGAGGTGCGTATCGCCCTCAATGTTGTCATCCCCTGCGGAGCCGATGATAATATCTTCGCCAGTCCCACCAAATAAGATATCGTTCCCATTACTACCGATTAACGTATCGTCATCAGCTTCACCTGATAGTAAGCTTCCTTTAGTGTTGCTGGGCAATTCAGCATCCAATGCCAATGAAACATCTTCTATATCATTTGCATAAAGAACGTCTTCTCCAGAGCCACCATATAAAATATCTGAACCATCATTACCTTGTATGACATCATTACCAGCACCTCCATGTAAAATATCTATTCCTGCTCCACCTTGAATATTATCGTCACCGCCTTTAGCGTCAACGACATCATTACCATCCCCAGCTTCGAACGAGTCATTGCCCCCCGATCCATTGAGCGTGTCGTCTCTTACTTCGGGTTTGGAAAAGTCTTGAATTTCATTTCCAAATGCATCCACTTGATATTGAATTCCAGGCTCTTGGTCGTCATAGTCATACCATTCATAATCGCCTACAAAAGTGTGTTCACTGGCAGGTATTGGAGGAAGAGCATCTGCTTCGCTGAAATTAATACTTAATTTAGTAATGGAGGTGTCACTGCCAAAATTCTCGACTAGGATTTTCTGACCTGTAGATAAGGTGATATAAAGATTGTTGTTTGCTAGAAAATAGATGTTGTCATCGTCATCTTTATAGACGTTAGCTTGTCCCACGACGGATTTGATTCCGACGCCTAAAGCGACATTGTTGAATTTTATTTGGCCATTGAGATCACTGTCACGGATAACAGTGTCCCCATCTTCATCGGTAATGTAATAAATATCATTACCTTCACCACCATCAAGAATGTCATTTTTTACGATACCGCTCTGGCCACCATAAAGTTGATCGTCTCCATCACCACCAAAAATTTCATCGCCACCGCCGCCACCGTATAGAACATCATGATCATCACCACCGATTAGAATATCGTTATACCCCGGCCCAGTACTGTTTTCATCATCCCCAAAAATAACGTCATTACCATCGCCACCTATAAGACGATCTTCTCCTTCTCCACCGATTATAGTGTCATTGCCAAGGTTACCTTCGATATAGTCATCGCCGCCATAACCATTAATTGTGTCATTTCCTCCTCTTCCATAGAGATGGTCGTTCCCGTTTTTAACTTCACTACCATCTATCGGTTCCCCATTGTTTGATCCAAAGGTATACCAGTCAGCAGTACCACTACTACCACTGATATTGCTAATAATTTCCAATGTGAAATCTTCATATACAGCACCATTGCCTTGTGAATGAGTACCTTCATTCAAATTAGTGCGGTTACGAACCATGAGGAAACCAGCTCGATCTTGTAAATACTGTTCGGAAAAGTTCTCAGCATTTAGCTGACCGTTTTGATTATGTGGTACATACAAGCTCCCATTCCCTATAATCGCAAAAGAGGTAAGATTTTCTAATGCATATCGATAGGCTAATCCATCCACAGTATCTAATTTGGCTGATTCAGCTAAACTGGCAAGAGTAACTAATTGAAGGTTTTGATATTCGGGCTTGAGTACGAGGCTCTGAGCTTCTGGATCAACATAAATGCTCTCAGAAATTTCTTTGAATCGTTGATAATAGGTTTCCCTATCGCTGAGAGTACTTTTCTGACCAATATTTAGAAGAACTCCAAGCGCATCGAGAAGAGCATCCAAATCCCAATCACTATTAACTGAACCAGTTGGTATGAGATCCGCTATAATTTCTTCATCTAATTCGGGTGAAAGAGTTTCGAACAAACTATACAAAGCAAGAGCATCAGTGAGCCGTTTGATTTGGTGGTTTTCCCAAATTAGTCCCTCGACGCCTTCAATGACAAACGGTATTTGAGCCCCCCAACTTGTTCCCCAATCCGCGGTACCATTTATTCCAAAATCTGCCACCACATTTGATACACGACTTAGATTGATACTAGCATCCAAATTATCAGTAAGAATTGCTAATTCAGCAGACAATCCTCCGACACCAGGAGAGTTATATAGATAGGCATGATTAATTTCTTCTGGATAATCTACCAAAAGCCCCCCCGCGAGAAAGCCTCCAAGGGAATGACCGCTAACTGTGAAACCTGGCTCAAGCGTGCCATCCCCAAGCCAACCATCAACGAGTGCTTTGAGTTCCTGATATTGACTAGTCTGGTCTGGGGTTACACCTTCAAAAATACCAAGATCAGTAATAAAATCGTATGGGTTATCGGTTCCCCGAACAGACAATGCCTTTTCACCACTTTTATTCTCGAAAACCGTAACCGATAATCCTGACCATGTGTTTGGTTGATGAGCGACAATTGTCCATTCATCCACAAACTCTTTCGCTTGGGTTGCCGAAAATCCGTTATCTCTAAGTGCAGCTATATAGTTTTCTTCATTATCAACATTACTAAAGTCTGCATAAGAAGCTTCAGCTAATAAAGCTTGCTCAAATAACATCCGTGTTGCCATTAGTTATACTCCTTTTGATATAAAAATTTAAACAAAGTCATTTGTCTATTAAACTGGTACTTTTGGGGTCTAGTCCTTTTTTTATTTCCTGACTCACATGTGTTTACTTTCAACCACCACTTGTAATCTCTGAGCGAGTCATCTGCCACGAGTGGGTTCCCGACTCCGGTATTAAAATCAACATATCTCGCCAGTACTTCTCCTGTTTTACTATCTATCAGTCGTTCATCACGTTCATGAATTTTCAATGGGTGAATAGATGATTCAAATTCCCAAGTAAATCGCTGGTTGAGGGGTACTTGCGTTAAGTTGCCTTTCTTTATCCAAGGCCCTCTGTCGATTGGTGTCAAGGTCTCGGCCACACCAGGATTTTCCTGCTTCCACTGCTCCAGAGATTTGTAAACGGTGAAGCCACCCTCTGTAGCACAGTAATATTGATGCATGGCATGTGTCGGAATAAAATCCCAAAGAATCAATGAGTACATAAAGATGCCGGCCCCCCAGCCTGCAAGCACATGATTACCACCCACTTCTTTGGAATAATTGACTGCACTTCGGACTATTTTCACAGAAAGCCAGATGTAGAAAACCAGAAATAAAATCAGAACCGGTAATACAAGACCTATCATGTTCGGATACCTAAATTGAGAAACAGGTCATTCTTATCATTAATGAATAACAGCCGACCATACTTCCTCAGTAAGAGAAATATTTTTGATTCTGATAACAAATTGTCTATATTCATTTTGTTATTACCTTTCCCTTAAACTCTCATTCCCATGTCTCAGCAACGGTGCTAAGAAGAACTCTACAATACGTCTCGTACCTGTTTTAACTTCAGCAGTGACAGCCATCCCAGGCATGAGTCTGACTTCTTTGTTATCTACCCATATGGTGTTCTTATGCATCAATAAATGCATGCCATAGATGAGCCCACGCTTTTCATCAACCGTGGCATCATCCGATACGGTGGTGACTTGCCCATCAATCACACCGTATTTGGTAAATGGGAAGGTGTGAATTTTAATCTCAGCATTCATCCCTTCTGCCACAAAGCCAATGTCTTTATTTTCTAGAAACACCTCGACTTCGAGCTGCTCTTCATTTGGGACGATAAGCATGAGTTGCTGGGCCTCCGTCACGACCCCACCCACAGTATTGATGGCAAGCTCTTGTACTTGACCTGAAACAGGTGCATAGAGAATTTGTTTTTCATTTAAATCGGTGGCTTTGGCGAGCTCTTCGTCTAATGAGGCGAGCTGACGTTGATACTCAGCAATTTCCTGTAATGTTTTGGCTTTTGTTTGAGCCGTGAGGGTCTGCAGTTGATATTTGACTTCAGACTCAGCTGCCAGCAGTTGTTGGCGACGCTGTCTTTCGGCGACTAAATCCTGAGTTTGCTCGATACGCTGTTGTTCAAGCTCAAGGTATTCGGTTTCGGTAACAAGTTTTTTCTTCTGTAATGTATTTATCTTTTCAGTCCGCTTCGTGATGATTGGCAAGGTCTGCTCCAACTTATGGATAACCGCCTGACTGGCAGATTGTTCAAATCGGGTTTTACTTAAGGTGTTCTGCAAGGTATGCATCTGGCTTTGATAGTCTTGCCATTGCTGCCAGAGCAGTTCCAAATAAAGTGTTTTGTCCAGCTCAGTAATGTCAGCAGGAAATAACGGTTGAATTGAAACCTGTTTAATATCCGTTTTACTGGTCAGCATCTCCAATAACGTTTTTTTGATGGCGAGCTGCATAGCCATACTATGACGTTCATATTCCAGACGGTTTTCATCTGCAGAAGTTAAGGTGCTATCCAGCTCAATTAACGGTTGGCCTTTATCAACTTGCTGTCCTTCATGGACCAAGATGGTTTTTACTACAGCTTTTTCCAGGGGTTGGATTTGTTTCACGCGCGAACTGGGAATGATTTTGCCTTCAGCACTGGAAACAATGTCTATCTCGCCAATACAGACCCAGACAATGCCTATTAGAAAAAGGATAATCAGACTACGTCCTAGCCATTTAGCAATGGGATTGGGTGGTGCTTCTTGTATTTCCAACGCGGCTGGTAAAAATGCAGCCAGCTCCTGAGTTTTACTGCCTTCGCCCATGTTATGACGATTACGCCAGGCATCGCCAAACACGGTTAGCCAGCTCATGAGTAGGCCTTTTCAAGGTTGGGATTTTCTTTGGCCTTGCTCTCTGTAACAGGATGTAAAACGGGTGTGTGACTTTGATAGCTATAGAGTTTGGCATAGTAGCCATTTTTGGCTATCAACTCATCATGGTTTCCTTCCTCTACGATGCGACCTTTGTCCATCACAAAAATACGATTGCATTGTCTGACAGTGGTTAACCGATGAGCGATGATAAACACGGTACGACCTTTACAAATGCTGGCCATATTGTCCTGAATTAATCGTTCAGACTCGTAATCAAGCGCACTGGTCGCTTCATCAAAAATCAATATTCGAGGATTGTTGATAAGAGCGCGGGCTATTGCCAACCGCTGTCTTTGGCCACCTGATAAATTACTGCCTTGCTCACCGACCAGGTTGTCATAGCCTTCGGGCAAATCAACGATAAATTCATGTGCTCCAGACGTTTTGGCTGCAGCGATAACGCGTTCCATCGGAATAGAGGGATCGCTTAAGGCTATATTTTCTCTGATACTTCGGTTAAACAGAAAGTTTTCCTGTAATACCACACCAATTTGTTTACGCAACCAAACTGTATCCACAACAGATAAATCCACACCATCAATAGCAATGCGACCTGATTCTGGGATATACAATCGTTGAATGAGTTTGGTAATCGTACTTTTGCCACTGCCACTACGGCCAACAATACCGATAACTTCACCGGGCTTCACTTGCAAGCTAACGTCATCCAGAATGGTGGCGCCATCAGTACGATAGCGAAAACGAATATGGTCAAAGGTGACTGCGCCCTGTAAAGCTGGCAGTCGTGAACGATTGGGATTAAAGCCTGGCTCTCTCGGCGTGTTGAGGATATCGCCTAAGCGTTTAATAGAAATCCCCGCTTGCTGAAAGTCTTGCCATAGCTGGACCAATTTAAGAATAGGACCGCTCACTCTACCAGCGAGCATATTAAAGGCGATTAATTGCCCGACGGTGATTTGATTATCGATAACCAGATGTGCACCCCACCAGATAATGCCCAATGTCATCAGTTTATTGATTAAACCGGCTATCTGATTGGCAACATTGTTCAGGTTCTGACTTTTGAAAGATGAATGCACATAGCTGGAAAGATGGTCTTCCAGCTTTCGTTTCATTTGAGGTTCAACGGCCATGGATTTAACGGTACCAATCCCGGTCATTGATTCGGTCAGAAAAGCCGTATTCGCAGCACCATGGGTGAATTTATCATCCAGACGTTTACGTAATATCGGGGTAATGAAAATGGAAAGAAGGATATAAAACGGGATAGTGGCGAGTACTATCCAGGTAAGTGCAGAGCTGTAGTACCACATGACCGCCAAAAAGACGAAAACAAAGAATAAATCAATAACCAGTGTCAGTGCTGTACCTGTAATGAAGTTACGGATAGTATCAAGCTCTCTGACCCTGGCTACATTTTGCCCTACTTGTCTGGATTCAAAATAGGCCATAGGCAAGGCCATAAGATGTGTAAATAACCGTGAGCCCAGTTCAACATCAACCCGATTGGTTGTATGCGATAACACGTAGTTTCGTATTCCGCCCAGCAGAGCTTCAAACACCACGACAACAAAGAAACCGACAGCGAGCACATCCAGTGTGGTGAAACCACGATGCACTAAAACCTTATCCATAACGACCTGAAAAAACAGTGGCGTCATTAAGGCAAATAGTTGCAGGAAAAATGAAGCCAATAGCACTTCACCGAAAAGCTTTCGATATTTTACAAGTGAAGGAATAAACCAGGAGATATCAAATTTTTGTTGAAGACTTTCACCGAGACCTTGGCGTCTGGTAATGGCAATGATTTCACCACTCCAGCGCAGTTCAAAAGCTTCCTGATCTAGACTCTCTGGAGCTTTTTCACGTAAATCGTGGATCAATACGCCCGGACGAGCGGAATCACCTTCTTTTATTGCATTTGAAATACGCGCCAGAATGAAATAACTGCCATCTTTTGCTTTGGCAATCGCCGGCAACATGCCGTTAGTAATTTGAGCGAATTTTGGGGAGAGAATTTTGGCTTTTAGCGTAAGTGCTTTGGATGCTTGCAGAATTTGCGTATCAGTAAAGACTTCACCGGGAACACCATACTCATGAGATAGCTGCTCAGCTTCGGCGGGGAGCCGATGGAATCGCGCTATTGCGACTAGAGTATTGAGTCCAGTATCCATACTGAGGTTTTCCTAGAAATCCTGTAGGGAACTTACTACTACTCTTTTGGATTAACAATAGGAAAATATCCCCCCGCACAGCGTAATTCAAAAAACTTTAACTACGTCACAAATCAGATTTAAAAATACATACTATGGAAATTGACAACCACTCATTACTAACAGTTTACAAAGTCTGGGATTAGTCCTTTAGTATCGGTTAATTGTGAGACTAAATGTGTACAGACTTAGGAGAATCACCGGTCATGTGGAGCTGCTTCATGCATTTTCGGCATTGCCTTGGCACAATCTGGGCGTTTGCGGGTCATTTCAATTCTGCCTGCATAGTCAGTTAAAATCGTTTCTAAACGAGGAATACCAAGCTTAGCTATCTATGTACTCAATAAGGGTTTCCATCTTCAACCGCTAAGACTGCTGGAGCAGTCCATTTTTTTTAAAGTCCCAATCCATATTGCTTATAGCCTCCTTGAAACTGAATGATTGTTGATAAAAGCTATTTATAGTCAGCATCTGGAGAACCCCATTCTTGTCCAACCGGCCCGCCCAATGCTCCCTGGAGCTTTCGCTGTTTGCACCAAGCAATAGCCATTTCATCAAGCACAGACACAGGAATTTCCACTATCAAATGCCCCATAGCACTTGAATTATTATTTTCTGAATAACTTACAGAAAATTTAGCTGGATTTTCAATACTTAATGTTGCTGTGTTTACATTGTCATCATCAGATGACACCTCTTGAAATAAAGTTGTCTCATATTGAGTATTCGAGCGATATATCCATTCCTTTGTACTCATGATCCCCCTTTTCATAAAATATGTAGATGCTGAACTCTGTTAATTCAACGTTTATTAAGGGAACAGCTCATAGACAAAGTAAAGCATAGCAAATGATTTACTTTTCTTGTAGGAATCATCATGAGGCATCAGTTGGCAAATCTAAATATAGGGTTTGAGAACATTTAGTTATCCATATTTAGGCAAATCCAAATATTAGTGATGATTTTTCTTTCAAATCCAATTATTAATGTTCGTTTAATCTAGGAACTCTAAGTATGCATATTGTTAAGTGATTGTTATTAAATGGAATCGAATATAGTTGTATTCATTTCCTTACGTAACTAATTTAGTGACCGAAATGTAACCATCGGTGACCCTGAGACTTATTCTCATTCGTTTATGGTTATTTAATAACAGTTTTAGTTGAAAACGGGGTTGAATCCATATGGCAAGTAATAATAAACAAACTTCTAATGACGTCTCGTTTCTTGCAGCTAAAACGCTTCGTGATAAAAATGCTTCTAATATTGCAAAGAGCCTAGCTGCATCTGCTCTATCTCAGAGTAGAAATAAGAACCAAACAGGGGCTGAAATGGAAGATCTAGCATCAAGAGTGCTTAGCAGTTCTAAGTATAGTAATGAAACTAAAACTCTCGCTGGATCTGTTTTATCCCAGTCCAATAAGAAGCGATAAGAGAGTTATACGATTGTGGTTAACTTACTTATAACCGCGTGATGAACCTAAACACAAATGCAAGGAAATACGTTGAAGCCTGAGGAAAAGCTGCCGGAAGGTTTTTCTGACCTTGAACTGGCAGCATGGCTTTGTTTACACCACTCTAATGAGTCACGCGTAGCTTATGCTCATGCGAACTATTTATTCAAGGTATTTGAGGTATGCTCAAAGCCTACACCATTGTTTATTGGTGACTTAGGCGCTGAGACCGTAAAAACCCTAAAATTGTTATCAAAATCGAAACTTCTGCAACGTATAGAGCTTCCATTTAAAGAATTGGATAACATTTATACTTCAAAACCTGATTGGGTATTGCTTGAAGCTCAGGTCAGGGATATTACTGATCTAAAGGCTTCAAGAGATAAATTATTTCTTAAAGGTCGTGGGAAAGCCATATCAAACCATACGGCTGCTATGGTTTGGCATGATGCTGCAGGAAGATGTATGTATCGCGGGTGTGGACAAGATCTTGGGTCTACCCCACTAACGACAAAAATTGCAAGAGTTGCATATTTAGCACATATAGTAGCTTCTGACCCTGATGGTCCAAGAGGGAATGAACATTCCCATAACTCATCAGACGACCCTGAAAACATCATGTTAATGTGCGATGCACATCATAGGCTTGTAGATAGAATCGATGTTAATAAACATTCTGTCTCATATTTAAAGCAAATGAGGGAAGACCATACAGTTCGTGTTGCTAAGCTCCTGGATAGTTTGCGCTATCCAACTGCACAGATAATAACGCTGCTTGCAGACTTAGCACAAATTCCCACAAATGTATCTTTGGCTGAACTACGTGAATCAGTTCTGAGACGAGAGCTCAGTCCTTTACCCGAAATCAGACATATGATTCGAAGAACACAGAGGGATGATCGAGGTCGCCCTGGTTTTTGGGGACACTTTTTACATGAGCATGAGTCAGACATTCGAGAATTGATTGCCTTCACAAGCAATAAGCCTTCTCAGTCATCAGTTATTTCACCTGATTATTTAGCCATCTTTCCACTCCATTTAGTTCCTGTGCTGGTTCTTTCCGGTAGGGTTATCGGTGAAGCTAGAAATATACAACTTTTTCAGTATGACCGTGAAAGGTCATCATGGCAGTGGCAAAACCAAGATTTGAACATAACTTCTACATTCGATATTTCATATGAAGTAGCTAATCCCATTAATTCTACAGAGACGATCCTATCATTAGAGCTCACAGCTACTCTCGACATGAGGTCACTGCCTGAGGAGCTTGTAAAGGCAATTCAAGAAAAGAAAATTGGGTGGGTCAGAATTACCAACAGCAATCCAAATCCAAACTGCATCCATTCTCAAGAGCGACTAGAGTCTTTTTCAAGCTTAGCACGGCAAGCCATAAACACGATTCAAGATTCCTGGCGTTCAAAGATGATACATGTGTTTGGGGTATCTCCTGCCAGTTCACTTTTTAAATTTGGTCAGATGTTACAAGCCGGTAACCATTCAACATACAGAGTCTATGATAGACCTGATGGTTCAAAGCCATTCGTACCAGCTCTCGATATAACTGGAAACGAAGTTTTGTCAGTTGATTTTGAAAGCGAACTGCAACATAGCATTAGTCTCAGATGAAGGATATTAAAATGGCAGATACACATTATTCATACCTCGTAAATGAGGCTATGGCTAGACGTAAAAACAACACGCAAATAACTAAAACTTTGCGAGAATCTCTTGTCATGGATAGCATTCAAGACTCGAGACGTCATCTTGAAGCGTTAGCTCTAGACATAAAGATGGTTAATGACCACATAAAGGTTGATGAAAGTATTTTCGGTGAAGCATCAGTCGATTATGACAAAATCGCTAATAAATTAGTTGAAAAATTACATTGGCCGAATGAGTCCATACGTATTATCCCTCAGGGTTCAGTGAGCACTAAAACTTTAATTAGATCACCAGACAATTCAAAATTTGACATTGATGCGGTTTGTTCTGTCGATTTATCCATGATTGAAGTTAATGATCCAATGGATTTTTTCGATAAAGTTGGTCTTGCTATTGAAGAGTGGGAGCCTGAAGCTAAAAGGAGATGCTGGAAAGTAGATTTTAAAGGACGCAGATACTATATCGAGTTTACACCTTCGACGCCGCTAAATAAGGTGCCCCAGACAGCTACCAATCAAATCGCTCTTTCTCCAAGTAATCGTTACAGAGACAAAGCTTTAGCTGTTGTCAATACTCCTTCTAGACAGTGGAAGACCTCAAACCCTGAAGGATTCTCAAGCTGGGTAAATGATCAGTCTTCCAGACCTTTACTGCGATGGCTTATAGAAAATTCGATGCAAGAAAGCTATAGCTTAGATAGTGTTATTCCTGTTCCTGCACAAGAAGTTGAAATTTCGGACACCTTACGCGTAGCAATTCGACTCTTAAAAAGGCATAGGGATATGTCCGTTAAACGTAACTATATTGAACCTAATTTAAAACCTATCTCGATAATTATCGTGACTCTGTTAACACAGTGCTACGAAGGCTTGGCTGATAAAGGAGCAGTTTACACACATCCGATTGAGCTCCTCCTCGACCTGGTGGAGTTGATGCCATATATGATCGAACATCGAGCTAATGATTATTGGATTTCTAATCCAACAGTTGAAGGTGAAAATTTTGCTGAAAAGTGGAATGAAAATCCACAATTGAAGAATTCTTTTGATATATGGACAAATCTATTAAAAGAAAATTTGAATGAAATTCTTGCCGCCGATAATCTAGATTCCAGAAGACAAATAATTAAGGAGGTCTTCGGCTGCACAGCTACTCAGAGCCCACCATCCCCAATTATAAGTGGTTTGGCTCAAAACAGACCAACTCAAGCTCACAAAGCGCCACCAACCAAAGGCTTAGCTTAAATTGCAGAAAGGGTTTGATCAATTTCTTCGTGAGCATAAGTATCTATTGGATGAAATAGAAACATCCAATTCCTCTCGACGATTTCCACTTTGGATTCCAGATTTATCTAATGAAAGAGCTATTGATACAGCTTGGATCGAGATTCCTAGTGACTTTGCTGACAAGGGATTAGCAAAAATTTCGCTTCCAGAAAAATATATTCTGAAAATTCCTCATATAGAAAACCATGGGAACCTTTGTATTGATGGTGACCCTGGCCCATTAAGCGGATGTTCACCAGAAGAGCGAATTGAGCAAATCATTGATCTATTTTATTCCTCGTTTATAGAGCCATGGTCAAGAGGGGATTTGGACGACCACTTTGCCAAAGAGGCAATGAATTATTGGGCAATACATTACTCAAGATATTTAACATCAACTCAACCCGTAGTGAAAATTTATACAACAGATCATAAAGTTGATTTACCGAGAGTGTATAAATCGCCTTACATAGAAAGTATACGCATTGTCATCGCCGGTAATGACTCATCAATACGAAATCGCTACGTTAATGCAATTAGTTGCGGAAGTAACATATCAAGTGTGATGGTATGTGAAATACCTATTTCATTCCCTTTCACTCCAGAAACTTGGCCCAAAAACTTAAAAGATATACAAAGACTAATCAAAGCTAAACTAGGATCTATTGATGCAGATAAGTATTTAGAATCTGTAGGGAGAAAAAAAAGGAGTATTCATAAAATTGTCGTTTTTAGAGCAGCTGACTGTTCCTTTGGGTATCTTTTACCCGATGGTCCAGCTTTAAAGATTAAGAAAGGCTACTCCAACAAATCATTTCCTAGCAAAAGACTAATTCCTCTTAAGGTCGAGCGATTGGATGTAAGCTGGACTACTGGAAGGGATCAACATCCAGAATATCTCGATAGACAGCAAAAACACGCATTAATCATTGGCGCAGGTGCTTTGGGTAGTCCTGTAGCAGAACAGCTTGCAAAATCTGGAATTGGCAAGCTGACATTAGTTGATGGTGACACTTTAAATTCTGCCAATATTGGTCGTCACACATTAGGAGCAGACTCAATCGGTTTTTATAAAGTAGAGCGATTGGCAGAAAGTATAGCTGTGAGATGGGTTAGCTGTGATGCACATGGGTTTTCTATGTCTATTCAACAATGGCTTAAAAATCACACGTTGAGAAATATTGATATTATCCTAGATCTCACCGGGGAGCCAAGTGTTCGACTTATAGTCAATCAAGAGCGGAAAAAGTATAAGGTAAACCTTTTAATTGGGTGGATGGAACCATATGCTGCTTCTGCTCACGCATGTATTTTGCCAACTGATAATTTTTGGATAACAGACAATATAGACAGACTAAATAGTTTGAACGTAGTTGATTGGCCCAACGAAGTTATAGTCAATGAACCAGCCTGTAGCAGCAGCTTTCAATGTTATACATCTGCATCAGCTTCACATGCAGTAGCATTAATAACGGAGGCAGCATTGGATGTTATAGACCTAAAAGTAGTACACCCCATCGTTAGGCATTGGATTAGGGGCCAAAACTACCTTGATAAATGTTATCCCGGTCTAAAACTCAAACAATGGGCGTCTTTTGCTCGCGACTATGATGGCATCATTACGGAATTTGATTTTGAATGATCGGTATTTTATTTTGCCTAATCAAGCAGGACTGATTCATCTGACAGGAAAAGTACTTGAACATATATTCAAGTATGCACAAGTCAGAAAGTCAGACAAAGAAGCGGGAGGCCAAATTTTTAGTGAAAACCCTGATAGTTCCGTAGTTTCAGTTTCAGTCGCTACCGGCCCCTACAAAGAAGATTTTCGATCTAGAAACAGTTTTAACCCATGTTTAAATAATATTAATAAAGATAGAGAATACTTTTTCAATAAAGGGCTTTACGCCGTAGGTCTCTGGCACACCCATCCACAACTCCATCCAAAGCCATCGCATGAAGACAAAATTACTACACAGAAGTATCTAAGTGCATCAAAAGGAGAAATGAATGGGTTTCTTCAAATAATTATTGGCAATACAATGTCATCATCTAATATAACTGTGTGGTTAGCTAGTAACTATGTTTCTGACCAGTGGATCCAACTTAAAGAAGAAAGTTAGAATTATGTAATGTGCCAGATCGTGACGTTGAGCAAAGTTAATCTAAATCATCTACTTGAATTATTAAATTTGGCCTGAAAGGATGTGGCATCCTCTCACGAAAATACCCCTTTTGATTGCTCAGCACTCTACACCCATTAATATCCATATCAATGTTTGCATGCGTATGGCCAAAACACCAGACATCAGAATGGTTAAGTAAATCATCACAATCCGAAATAAAGGCGGCAGCCATGTCATCCATCTCAAAATCAGGATGATGACAAAGTAAGCTCGGTGCATGGTGTGTCACCACCACGGTTTTACCATCAAATAGCTCACTAAGCTTCTGCTGCAGAAATAACTTTGATTCTTGATGAAGTACAAGTGCATCTTGTGGTTTAAAACGTTTATCGCCAGTTTTTATCAACCGGTGATCGTTTAAGTAAAAGCCGATAAAGTCCATTGTTTTCTGTTTATCGAGACTTCCATCAAGTGCATAGTCTGTCCATAAGGTGGACCCTATAAAACGTACACCATGTATTTTGACTATATCGTTATCAAGCAAGTGAAGCTTAGAATGCGCTTTGGCTAATAACGCCATCTCTTCACGCAGTAACCCGATGTCATAACGGTAAAATTCATGATTGCCAGGCACATAAATAACATCTTTACCCAAGTGCTTAATAAGCTCGACAGCATATTCAAGCCCTTTTAATCCAGTATTAATATCGCCTGCCAAAATGATGACGTCGGCATCGGAGTCCGGTGGGATGAAGCTGTCCCCCATCTCAAGATGTAAGTCAGAAAAAAGTTGAAATTTCATAAAAACCTTGAAGTGTTACGATTAATTAGCGACGTGACCGATGTGATTGTTACAGCGTGTCATCACACAACCGTCTACAACCACCATCTTTCCATCATCGCCACAACACTCACAGATTGATGTAGAAGCATGTTGAGCTTTTTCAATCAATGCATATAACTCTGGGCTGCCATTTTTCATATAGACCCTCAGCCCGCCAAATTTTTCTTTCACCTGACTGATCATTGGCAGTTTACTTTCTGGAATGCCCATCTGTTGTTGCCTACGAGCGTTTTTTTCTAGTGAATCTGAGAGGTTTAAGAGTAAATCGAACCAGCCTGAGCCGCAGAGAAAGCCCCAAACCATCAACGTTCGATTTTCCGTGTCTGCTGCATCTCGATTTCGGTAAATGATAGGACAATTTGAATAGAGTGCATCCGTTAACGTCTTATGCATGGCTAAAACTCGTATTTTAATTTGATGTTCACTTCTTTCACTTTGCAGAAATCGTCATAGGCCTTCTGAGCCTTCGGGTGAAGCCTTCCGGGCGGCGTCAGAAAACAATATCGAGAACCCGTCGTCGTGGTTCCTCTATTGGTATGGGGGTCATACTCTTTTATGGCAGAGCTAAAACGAAACTCTCCTGTATTTATGTCGTAACCCAAAAATTTCTCGATAACGTCGCTCTCATACTCAATGATCAGAATGTTCCAGTCTGTCATTACAATACTTCCTGGGGGGACGTTAATCATATGATTGCCTCTGCTAAAATGTGACCGATTAATGAAGGTTTTTTTTCGGTTTGGGCTTTGCACTATCACCCTGTATATGTTTAACGGCTTTGGTGATGTGAAATTCAGTTAACTGACGAGACTTATCTTGCACGCCATAAAACATAGCTAATCGCAATATCTCATTCAACTGACGAACGTTTATTTGTTGTAGCTGTAAGGCATTGAGTGCATCCGTACCTAGAGTCGCAGTCATAATAGGTTCAATTTCAGACTGCTTGATCAAACTATCAAGTGCATAAGGGGCAATTTGTCTCAATTGATCTGGTGTTGGTTCAGAAACGGTGATCTTCTTAAATCGACTTAAAATCGGCTCTTCAATAGGATCGACGTTATTGGCGGTGGCGATAACGCAAATATGTGAGGCATCCATTGGCACTTGCACAAACTCATCCTGAAACTCTCTTGCCGCTTCAGGCTCAAGTAGCGTCAACAAGGCATTAGTAGCATCACCCGTTTTCTGACCTGCTTTATCAATCTCATCTAAAACCAACACAGGATTAGCCCTGTGATTTTGCAAAAGATGCGATGCAACGATACCGGGCTTGGAATTACCCCATTGCGAAGATGAACCAGACAACACCATTACAGCGGTGGTTGTCGACAGATCTATTTTTTCAAATCCCACCCCTAATAGGTTGGCCAGTTCTCTTGCATAATGCGTTTTTCCTATCCCTGGTGGACCCAGCAATAACAAAGGCGAGAAATAGCTGCCCTTTGAAGTGCTCGCAGCAGAGAGTATGAGTTGTTGATTAATGTAGTCTGTTGCTTCAGAAAAGTTGGGGAATTCACGCCGTAATTGAGACACAATTTCTTTTATTTGTTCGATACTGAGCTGCGACCGAATTCGGACCTCAGGTAATCGCTCAAACATCATTTTGGTCTGCTGGACAACATCCTTGGAGAGAGTTTCGCGTCGCTTTAATAAGGCTTGTTTATCGTATAAACGGATAAATGGCGTTTTCTTAGTCATTTTCCTGCTCTCCTTTTAAGTCATAAATAGCCTGAACAGCCCGATAATGTCTATCCAATATGCTTAGAAGGTAATAATTGCTATTGAAAGTCTCGATTAGATCATCTTTAGCACTTTTTCTGGAGTGGAAAGATGTCCGGTTATCTAGTGCCCAACTTATCCTTGCCTCCTTGGTCGGCGGGGATAATGCTAATGGGGATGCGTTTTTCTGATTGGTTAAATCAACGAGTTTGTTCATCATTACCGTCGATAGACGACACATTTCATCCCAAAGTGATCTTGAAAAAATGATGGGGAAATCAGAATCGATGACGACTTTAGAAAGCTCATCTCGTTCTAAATGCTGACTCGCTTTCTCGGTGGCTAAGAAGCGCTGATAGTTTTGTTGAGTGAAAATCTCTTCAACTTCTTGACTGCAAGGATGACTCAAAGCAAATTCATTCCAAAGCGTAAATTCATCGTGGGATTTGCCAATGAATAGAAAATTATGACGACAAAAAGAAAGAACATGAAAACAATCAGAAGTGCTCGTAAATTCTTTTCTTAACAATTTGCTGGCTTTACTCTGATAAGGCGGATAGGGATTTTGTTGGAAAGCATTGATAAGGCTTCTAGCTTGATGAAGAACAGAGCCTCTTGACTTATTATCCCCCTCCTCTCCAGGTGACATGATGGTGAAGCGTCGATTTGAAAATCTGGTGGCTAAAATAATTTTGGCCAGACGATGTAAACCACTGGACGTTTTTCCAAGTTTATATCGAGAGCCAGATTGGGTTGTTGCTATATGCGATTCAATATCTATTGCAACCACAGGAGTACTCACCCTCGCTTGTTCTTTCTCTACATCAAAGCCAGCAACTGATAACTCCGAACTGAACCTGACAAAAGCCCAATCTTCAAATTTTATAAGCTTCCCTACCGTCTCTTCTTCTTCCACTTCATTCTCCTAAACCACTCCAACTTTGAAGCAGAGAATAATGAAGGATGAATCGGGATGTCAAGTTATTTTATTATATATATCATACACTTATTTCGCAATAGTAATATGTTACATTATATTTTATGCGTAGTTTGTGTAGTTAGTAACCGTTACGTTTTTAAGAGATTTTGATACTTCTTTCCCCTAATTGAACCACTCTTGGCCAGCGACTATGGATCTGGGCATCTTCGGGTTCCGGCTCCAGCGTCACCACATATACACAACGCTCGTTGCCCTCCTACGCTACCAAGCCTTGAATGTATTGTCCTTTCTGCAGGTCATACCAGTGACTGTGTCCCTCGAAGTCTTTTTGCCGTGCACAGCCAAAGTTGGAGGCAGGTAAGTTGAGCCGACACCAAAAGAAAACGAGTTAATTGTACGCAATGTCGATAATGAGATACTTATCAGAAAGAGTTGGGTCAAAGCTTTTGTTCGACAGTTATCTGATACGGTGGTTGATAGGCTTAAAAACATGAGTCCAAGGATGATTTCAAGTACTGGAAACCGCTTGCTACAAGACATTTAGTCGCAGCGAAGCCGGTGGACAAAAATGCGTAATTTCATATAACGACATCGTTTTATCTGAGAAGAACAAAAAATGTAGGATTGGTATTATCAGAAATTAAAATGTTTGGGTCAGCACTTTAGGTGCTGACCAGTTTTACAAGGGAGTAAAATCGGTCGGATGGGAGAAAAGTATGCCCCATCCGTCACCAAGCCAATCATGGAAATTGATAATCCCTTCAGTGGTATTCGCTTCGAAGTCTAGGGCGGTATCGCCTAGATGTATGTTCATAATAATCTCCTTTGGTAATTTTAAGTTCGCTTTGGTTGGAACCTGCATTTAGACAATTCACAGTATCCATATGTACTCCATAATAGTCTTTCAGTTTCATAAGTTATTTCACACAAGTGATGACATAACCTTGTTCTGCTTTAATAAACTCGAAATCAACCGTTTCGCCCACCTTAAGCTTGTTGAATAATTTATCATCCTGAACTGAAAATCCCATGGTCATGGCCGGCCAGTTGAGGCTTTCAACCGGTGCATGAGCCAAAGTTACTTTTTTTAAGCTGGCATCGACTTTAGTGACGGTACCTATAGCGGAGTGGCTGTTCGGTTGATCCGATGTCTCGACTTTAGGATCCATCTTCTTCATTTCGTCATGATTCATTTTCTGCTCCGCTAATATCGACGTTGCCGAAAAGGACAGAATGATCGTCAAAGAACTTACTAATAATTTTTTCATTTTAATTTTCTCCAGTGCGTTAAAAAATAAAAAGCTAGGTCAAAGCACGTTAAATGTCCCGGCGTGATTCATCACTCGTTATTTGTTTGTGATTGAATTGGTTGGTTTTTCGTCTGCCGCTGTGCACGCTTTTTATGAATCAGTAGATAAATCACCGGGATCACTAGCATCGACAACAGCGGTGCCGTCACCATGCCGCCTACCATTGGTGCCGCAATGCGCTGCATCACTTCACTACCAGTGCCGCTACCAAACATTATCGGTAACAGGCCGGCCAAGATAACGGTCGCTGTCATGGCCTTGGGTCTAACCCTGAGTACTGCGCCCTCAGCGATGGCATCAAGCAGATCAGCCTCCGTATCTTTTTGTTCATCCAACCGTTTTTGCCAGGCTTGCTTTAGATAGAGCAGCATAATGACGCCAAATTCAGCTGCGACCCCGGCTAGCGCAATAAAACCCACCACACTTGCCACTGACAAGTTATGGCCCAACAGATAGAGCAGCCAGATGCCGCCCACTAAAGAAAATGGCAAAGTCACCATCAACAGCAATGCTTCGCCAAAATTCTTAAACGTGAGGTAGAACAACACAAAGATAATAAGCAAAGTGAAAGGCACAACTAGCTTGAGCTTGGCAGTGGCGCGTTCAAGATACTCAAATTGTCCGGACCAGGTGATTGAATAGCCGGTCGGCAAATCCACTTGCTCCGAGACGATTTGCTGCATATCGGTTACCGCCGAACCCAAATCCCGATCCCGAATATCAACATACACAAACCCCGCTAACCGCGAGTTTTCACTGCGCACCATGGGTGGACCGTCACTGATGCTAATGTTCGCAACATCTGACAGTATCAACTGCTGGCCGCTAATAGTCACGATAGGCAAGGTCCGTAACGAGGCTAGTGAATCCCGGATCTCTCGGGGGTAGCGAACATTAATGGGAAAGCGCTGCAATCCCTCCACCGTTTCGCCAATATTCATGCCTCCCACAGCCGAACTGATAATCAACTGCACATCATTAATATTAAGGCCATAACGCGCCGCGGCATCACGTTTAATATCAACATCGACGTAACGACCACCGGTGAGGCGCTCAGCAAAAACACTGGTGACCCCAGGTACATCTTTGAGGACTTTTTCAATGTCGCCAGCAATGCCATCAATAACGTTTAAGTCTTCCCCCAAAACTTTTACGCCCACAGGACTCTTGATACCGGTAGCCAGCATATCAAGTCTGTTACGAATCGGTGGTACCCAGATATTGGTCAGGCCAGGCACCTTTACTGTCCGATCTAATTCGGCGATCAATTTTTCTTTGGTCATACCCGGCCGCCACTCTTCACGGGGTTTGAACTGAATGGTAGTTTCAAACATAACCAGTGGCGCAGGATCAGTTGCCGTATCCGCACGTCCGGCTTTGCCATAGACGGTTTTTACCTCCGGCACGCTTTTGATCATTCGATTAGTCTGCTGTAACAATTCGGCTACTTTACCGGCAGATAGACTGGGTAAAGCACTAGGCATGTAAAGCAGATCCCCTTCATCCAACGGTGGCATAAACTCACTGCCGATATGTTGTAAAGGCCATAAACTTGTCAGTAATAATACGCTAGCGACCACTAAGGTCATCTTTGGAAACTTGAGTACGCCTGCCAATAAAGGTCGATACAAAGCAATTAAAAAACGGTTTAGTGGATTAGCCTGTTCAGCCGGAATTTTGCCCCGGATAAGGTAGCCCATTAGTACCGGGATAAGCGTTACAGCAAGGCCAGCTGCTGCGGCCATTGCATAAGTCTTGGTAAATGCTAATGGAGAGAATAGTCGGCCTTCCTGAGCTTCCAAAGTGAAAATTGGGATAAAAGACAGTGTAATAATCAACAACGAGAAAAACAGCGCGGGGCCCACCTCGACGGCAGAATCACCTATCACCTTCCAGCGTCTTTCGCCCTCAAGCTTTAATCCGGGATATTTTTCGTACCAGCGTTCTAAATGTTTATGGGCATTTTCAATCATCACCACCGCTGCATCGACCATAGCACCGACAGCGATGGCAATACCGCCAAGTGACATGATATTAGCGTTGATCCCCTGCCAGTGCATCACAATAAAAGCCATCAAGATCCCCAGTGGCAGTGAAACAATCGCCACCAAGGCTGAACGAAGATGGAATAAGAAAATAAGGCACACTAATGCCACCACAATGAATTCTTCAATAAGCTTTTCTGTGAGATTATCGACAGCGCGTTCTATTAGCCCAGAGCGATCATAAACCGTCACAATCTCAACACCCTCGGGCAAACTCTTTTGCAGCGTTTTCAATTTGTCTTTCACAGCAGCAATGGTGGTCAGGGCGTTTTTGCCAGAACGCATCACGATGATGCCCCCCACAGCTTCACCGACTCCGTTTAGCTCGCTGATAGCCCGCCTAATTTCAGGGCCGATTTGAATATGCGCGACATCGCCCAATGTCACTGATATACCAGCATCAGTGGTTAGTAAGGGAATAGATTGAAAATCTTCCAAGCTTTGCAAATAGCCCGAGGCGCGAACCATATATTCCGCTTCCCCCATCTCCAGCACCGCGCCGCCGGTCTCTTGATTACCATTATTGATAGCCTCAATAACACGGGAAAGCGGTATGCGATAAGTGGCTAATTTGTCGGGATCGACAACCACCTGGTACTGCTTGACCATGCCGCCGACAGTTGCGACCTCTGCTACATTGGCGACGGTTTTCAGTTCGAATTTAAGAAACCAATCCTGCAAAGCGCGCAGCTGCGAAATATCCTGAGTACCGGATTTATCTACCAAAGCATACTGATAGATCCAACCCACACCGGTGGCATCCGGACCGATTGAGGAACTTGCCGTATCCGGCAGCCTTGACTGCGCCTGATTAAGGTATTCCAGCACCCGACTGCGGGCCCAATACAGATCGGTACCCTCTTCGAACAAGACATAGACATAGCTATCGCCGAAGAATGATAAACCACGAACCACTTTGGCACCGGGCACCGATAACATGGTCGTGGTTAATGGATAAGTCACCTGATCCTCGACCAATTGTGGTGCTTGTCCCGGCCAGCTCGTTTTAATTATCACCTGAACATCCGAGAGATCAGGCAGCGCATCCAGCGGCGTGCGTGATAAAGATACCAAGCTCCAGGCAAGCATCATCAGCGTCGCCAATAACACCAGAAAACGGTTGTCGATCGACCAACGTATGAGTCTAGCAATCATTTTGCACCTTCCATTTCAGTCTCGGCTGACAAAGGCTGCAGGTCGATAATTTTAGGTGCCGAGCCTTTTTCTAAGCGAAACTCAATTGCTATTTGCTCGCCCACTTTTAGCCCGTCGGGATCCAGCGAGGATGACAGTTCAAAGTCCATGGTCATGCCCGGCCAATTTAAGCTGGGAATATCTGGATGGGTCAGCGTTAAAATCTGCCCGTCTATAGCTTCGATTTTTGCCTGCGTCTGATGACTCTCCATTACCATTTCAAGATCTGCTGAGCGCGGTTGTAACTCCACAATCAATGGCGCCGCGCCTTTTTCTAAACGAAAGGCAATTTCAATTTGCTCACCCACCGTCAGTTCATCTGGATTGAATGATGACGAAAGTTCAAAGTCCATGGTCATACCCGGCCACTCCAGGCTGGGAATATCCGGATGGGTCAAAGTCAATATCTGCCCGTTTATGGCTTCGATTTGTGCCTCGGTCTGATGAGTTTCCATTGTCATCTCAGACATTGAATGGTCATCGACTTTCGACGTGTTATCGTCACTTAGTCGCGCTTCAACACCTCTCAGGCTGGCTTCTGAATCCACCAAAAACTGACCTGATACCACAACCCGTTCACCTTCCTGCAGTCCTTGCTGGATTTGGGTTTTATCATCAGTTACGCGTCCGGTTATGACTTCAACCGGGCGAAAACTGCCGTTATCGAGCGCCAGCATGATTAAGGTGCGTTTGCCCGTTCGGATAAGCGCTTCGGTTGGCACCATCAGCGCATCGTTAATTTGTTTGCCTGCCAACTGCATATTGACGAACATTCCCGGCGCCAATTCACCCTGTGGATTGTCCAACACCACACGCGCCTTAAGGGTGCGTGTTATAGGGTTCACTTCCGGTAATAATCTTTGTATTTGACCTTTAAATTGTTTGCCGGGAAAAGCCGGGCTGCTGGCGGTGATGGGATCACCAGGATTGAGTAATGCAATCTGACTCTCCGGTACCTCAGCATTCGCCCAGACGGGGTCTAATCCATTAATACGCATCAATGTGGAACCGGTTGATATGGTCATGCCTTCGCGGGCAACTAATTCTGTGATGACGCCATCAATGGGGGCGGTAATAATCAGCTGCGTTTGAAGTCTGCCGGTGCTTTTTACCTGACGGATTTGTGCTTCGCTCATCCCCACTTGGCGCATGCGGGCAATTGAGGCTGCTATCAGTTCATCTAATCCTTCACCTTGCATATTGTTAAGAGCCAGAAATTCTTCTTGTACGGCCACCCAGTCAGGTACATAGATAGCCAAAAGCGGCTGGCCTTTATTGACCTGCTCCAGGGTGGCCTTTACGAAAAGTTTTTCCACATAACCCAGCGCACGGGCTTGAACATTCACTTCCTCGCGCTCGTTCCATGCAATAGCGCCTACCGCTGTCACCTGCGTCGCTATGTCCTGTTTGGTTACCAAAGCCGTCCGTATGCCAATATTTTGTTGTAGGCGGGAGTTAATGCTAACGCCGGGCTCATCGGTTGCACTCTCACCACCCGCGCTACCCTTATAAACTGGCACCAGCATCATATCCATATAAGGTGACTTACCGGGCGTCTCGAATTTATTGCCGGGGACCATCGGATCTTGGTAAAAAAGAATCTTTTGGCCCGTGACCGGATCAATATCACCGGCTTTAATCCCAGCGTCGATATGACGGCGGGTCGCTTTTTCGCCTTCGGCAATCCCCCAACTTGAAGGATCTTCAGTGGTCTTGGCATTACCCGCCATGCTCTCTGAGCTCGATGAAGACATGTCCATCTCTTGCTGCATCCCCCATTGATAAGCAGCATAACCAGCAATAAGCGTCATCAGAGCCATGACTAAAAATAAAAAAATGTATTTGCGATTCATTATTTGAACTCCATGGTGCGGGATGAAGGAATGACGGTACTATCGGGCAATATCAGATATTCCAATGTGGCCCAAAGCGCTGCGGTTTCCATTTCGATCCGCAGTTTTTCTAGACGCGTAGCGATTTCCATTTTTCGGGCATCAAATACCGTCTGTAACTCACCTTTACCGCCACGATATTCGGCGAGTGCCGCATTAGTGCGCTGGCTGGCAAGGGGGATCAAAGCCGTTTCATAGTCACTGAGTCGGACTAAATTACTTTTCCAGGTATCGAGCCAGCGCGCTGTCTCAGCAATATGTTCTCGGGTCATTTCTTCGCGTTCTGCTCGCACCTGGTCCGCTTGGGCCAATTTGGCAGCTACCACACGATCCTGGCGGCTCTCCTGATTCCATTGCAGCGGCACGCTGACACCAATCGAAATCATGTCCGAAAAACCTGAACTTCGTTCGCCATACATTACTGACCAAGTCCAATCAGACTGTTTTTCTTGACGTGCGACCTTGGCTTCAGCCATTGCAACCGCCTCCTCAGCCCTCATTACAGCAATATCTGGATGTTCACTTACCTGATGATATAAATGCTGAGTGTCGAGCGGAGACTGAGTGATGTCAGGCGCGGCGTCTAAAGAGATATTGTTAATATCTCCGACCCAACGCGACAGCGTCGTTTTGGCATTTTCAAGACGTGCTTGAGCCTGATGAATACGATCCTGGATTTCAGCCACAGTTGTTTTGGCCAGAAAAATATCGGACTGCGGGCCAGTCCCTGCACGATAAATAGCTTCGGCAGCCTCTACTTGTAAGCTTGCTTCTTGCTGCTCACGTGTTAAAAGTTCCACCATTTGCTGCTGGTAGTAACCATCAAACCAGGCCAATGCAGTGTTTTGGCGAATTTCAGTAAGTGTCAGTTTTTTAGTTATCTGCGCCTTATCTGCTTTAAGTTCAAACACGTTGGCACGAGCATGGCGCTTGGCTTCACGGGTATATGTCTGAGAAATGCCAATATTGCGAGAGGTCATAAAATCTTCCGTAAGGCTATAAGCCATGGGACCATTGACTGGCAGGTTATTTACAGATAACTCCAGCATGGGATCGGGAAGTTGACCGGCTTCAATGGCCAGCTCTTGGGAGGCTTGCGCTGCAGCATCTTGCGCTAACAAGGCCTGAGAGCGATGCTCAGCAAGTTGCAATGCATTCTCAAGGCTTAGTGACTCAGATGAAACTTGTGGTTGCGCCATGACGGCAGTTGCAAAACTGGCAGTCAATAATGCAATAAAGCTTAGCCAGTGAATTCGCCAGATTGGTGGCGAATAACTTTTGAGCACAACGGCTCTGGTAAATAAGTTTGACATAAGCTGGATCCGATGAATTCAGAGGCGTTGCAGCAAATGCAACGCAAATGTTTCAAGCATGGAGATAAGTCGCAGCTTGAAACGCTACGGAAAAATGGGATCAGCTTAAGGTTGGCGGACGCCAAAGGTCAGTAGGCGCCAAGGTAGGCACAAACGGTATACCCGCTCGTGCCAAACGCCTATCAGTGAAAACGAAGTTCCATGATGGAACAGAAAAAAGGATAACCACATTAGAGATGCTGCAATCTTGATCTGCTTTACAGGATTTACCTGTTTTAGCGGCAGTCTCGGCATCATTACAGCAGTCTGGCATATTGGCATGATCCATATTACTCATGCTGCCGTCTTGCTCCATAGGGCAATTTTTTTCATGGTTCTGCGCATAACTAACATTGGCGAAAGCCAACGAAAAACAAAGCAGTAATAGACTTACTATGCGCATTTTTTCAATAATACTTTATTGTCTAAATTAATAACAAAATGACCTGCACACCATAATCCAAGTTTCAAGCGCCACATGGCATCAAAGCTTTCTAAACAGATCATCCATAAATCCAATTATACGCAACTTTATGAAATTTATGATTACGATTTTGTAATCTAAACGTAATGATATTGAAAGAGGCATCTAAGTATCTTCTTATAGGTGTAGTATCTATTTTGTTCTACTGCTAGAAACTCTAACTTAGAGATCCTAGCCGTCATATATTAGTTAGCGAGATTGATTCTACAACAAGATAAATTGGAGCTATATTTGTTGACGGGTTTTTTGATAAATCACGAGATGCATATCGATGTAAGTATGCTGGAATGTTCGAACTCAGTTTCCGAAATTTGATGTTAACTGTCTGGAAAATTCCCAGATAATGGCAAATCAATCTGATTGAATTGCCCAACAACATCTTAACTATTTGCATACTAAATTGGAGTTAGATGATAGCTATGGACATACCTGAACAACCCTCAAAATCTAAACTTACGAAAACTACTTCGGATGTTGAAACAACACAGTTTTTGGTGTCCGGCATGGGCAGCAATCACTGCGCTGGCCTCATAACAGCTTCTATTAATCGACTATCAGGCATCATCAATATCAGTACCAACATAGCTAACCACCATGTCACTGTGGAGTTCGATCCAAACCAGCTAAGTGATAAGAACATTTGGGACGCAATCGAAAAGGCCGGCTACGATGTAGATAGTATGTCATCACCAATGTCTAGCGGAACTAGCGAAGCCTTGTTCACAGTACCTAGCATGGGCAGCGATCATTGTGCTGGGCTAGTCTCAACCTCCATCAAACGCCTTACCGGCATTAATGATATTTCAACTAACATTGCCAATCATAAGGTGACGGTTAGTTTCGATCCGGTAACAGTAAACACAAAAAACATCAAAGAAGCTATTGAGCAAGCGGGATACGATGTAGCAGCCATCAGTGAAAGTCGTTCGCAGGGAAATGCGGAAGCCGACGCGGCGGTTGAAGAGCGTTACCTTGAACAGGCTTGGAGGCGTTTATGGTTCGCCGCCATCCCAACCACATTGATTATGGTATTGATGATGGTGCATATGTTCTGGGTGCCGGTGCCAAACTATCTCACTTGGGTTGCTTTACTTGGCTTTCCTGTGGTCTTCCTGCAAGGCGGGTGGGCAACCCACCGCTCATCCTGGCGTTCCCTTACCAATCGCACCGCCAACATGGATGTCCTTATTTCCTTGGGAAGCCTGCCCCCTTACCTGATTGGGCTTGTGGGATTTATCTACCCCATGACATCTTTTATTGAAATGGCCGCCACCATCATGACCTTCCATATGCTTGGCCGCTACCTGGAAACTCGTGCCAAGGGGCGGGCATCACAGGCGATCAAAAAACTACTAAAACTGGGTGCTAAAACCGCCTCCGTACTACGGGAAGGACATGAAGTTGAAGTAGCGGTTGCGGAGCTTCAGGTCGGAGACATCATGGTGGTTAGGCCTGGCGGCAAGGTACCTACCGACGGCGAAATTGTCGAAGGTAATAGTCATCTGGATGAATCCATCGCCACGGGCGAGTCCGTGCCGGTGGAGAAAGGACCCGGCGAAGCAGTGATTGGAGCCACCATTAATAAGGAAGGCATGCTGCAAGTTCGCGCCACTCGGGTAGGTGCCGATACCTTTTTGTCACAAGTTGTCCGACTGGTGGAACAGGCACAAGGCTCTAAAATACCCATCCAGGAATTCGCCGACAGAGTGACCGCAAAGTTTGTCCCGGCGGTTATCATGATCAGCCTTGCTAGCTTTGTAATCTGGCTAATTTTCGCCGAGTCGCTTCGGCCGATTCTTTACTGGGGTGCCGAGTTCCTGCCATGGGTTAACCCGGAACTTTCACCATTGATGCTGGGTACACTTTCGGCAATTTCCGTACTGGTGATAGCCTGTCCCTGTGCTTTGGGGCTCGCCACTCCCACTGCCATCATGGTGGGCTCGGGACTGGGCGCAGAATTAGGTGTGCTTATCCGCTCCGGCGAGGCCATTCAGTCTCTTAAGGACATCAAGGCCGTTGTACTCGACAAAACCGGCACCATCACCAGAGGCGAGCCCGCGCTCACAGATGTGATTGCTACCGCCGGCTTCAATGAAAGCGATGTACTTAGGTTCGCGGCATCTGTGGAAGCCGGCTCCGAACATCCTCTGGGGCAATCCATCGTGAATGGCGCCCGGGAAAAGGGACTGGAGGTTCCTACAGTGGTGGACTTCCGAGCGATTACTGCGCGAGGAGTGGAAGGCCGTGTCGACGACCAGCTCATTCGCGTGGGCAGCCGCCGTCTTCTCAGCGAAGCCAATATAGAGTTGGGCGACCTCGAAGAAGTCATGATCCGTCTTGAAAACGAGGGTAAGACCGCCATGCTGGTTGCCGCCGGAGACCAGGCAGCCGGTATTGTCGCCGTGGCCGACACCATTAAAGAGGACTCGAAAGCTGCCATTGCCGCGCTTCATGAGATGGGCATTCACACTGTCATGATCACAGGCGACAACGAACGCACAGCTCGCCACGTCGCGAACCAGGTGGGGATCGACGAAGTTATGGCGGGCGTTTTGCCTGAAGGCAAGGTGGATGCAATTAAGCGGCTGCAGGAAAAATATGGGCAACTGGTGGCCATGGTGGGCGATGGAATCAACGACGCCCCGGCACTGAAACAGGCCAATGTGGGTATCGCTATCGGTGCTGGCGCCGATGTTGCCATTGAAGCTGCGGATGTCACCTTGGTTAAAGGTGAACTAACCAAGGTGGTGGAGGCTATTCGCCTGTCCCGTGCAACTTTTCGGAAAATCGTTGAAAACCTGTTTTGGGCCTGGTTTTACAATGTGGCCGCGATACCCATTGCAGCTGTCGGCCTACTTCATCCGATGATCGGGGTGATCGCCATGACAACCAGCTCTTTGTCGGTGATTGGCAACTCACTGCGCCTTAAGCGGGTGAAACTGAATATTGATAAATGACCCTGACATACATCTAACAGCGCTGTCTATAAGGCGGCATAGGAGAAACTAGATGGCAAGCAAACCCGGTTTTTGGACCAGCCTTCATGGTATGGCAACTCTTATACTTATTGGAGTGGCGCTCTATTTTATTTTCGTTGATCACAGTGCCCACATCCTTCCATATCTTCCATTTCTGATTATTTTGTTGTGTCCACTGATGCATATATTCATGCATAAGGGGCATGGCGATCATGGAGAAAACAGTAAAGACGAACATCAACACCAAGATGCGGAAGAAGCCTATCGCCGTGGTCTGGAAGATGGGCGAAAAAAAACGAATGACCGGCTGTAGTGTCATGTCAGGTCACAACCGTTAAACCAGAGGGGAATCCTCCCCTTGAAGTAAACCTAGGAGATAACCATGAAAAATCTTACCCGATCACTCATCATCACCGCCATCCTTACTGCGCCAGCTTTCGCCCAGGATGACCACCAGCATAATGACAAAATGCAAGACAACACCATGAAAATGCAGGATAAGGGTATGACTGCCATGCATGATCATATGCAGGAAATGCAAGCTCTGATGGATCAAATTCAACAAGAACAAGACCATGAGAAACGCCACAAAATGATGGAGGATCATATGACCGCCATGCAGAAAGGAATGAAAATGATGCATGGGGGCATGAAAGGTAAAACCATGGAACACAAAGGCAAGGAAGACTGCATGAGCATGATGGATGAACGAATGAATATGATGCAGATGATGATGAACCAGATGGGAGAACATCAGATGGAAGAGAAAAAACTCCGCAAGCATATTCACAAGAAATAGCTGGTTTAGGTGTTCAGCATCCGAATTTCACGATGCTGGGACACCCCATCTCTCAAACAAATAGCGCAATGCGATGAAACACTTAGTACATCGAATGGGCGTTTTAGTAGTCAGTTTGGTGAGTCATCACACGGGCTTTGAGGCAGACCAAGGATAAATAAGTGAACGGAGCCATTGCATAGATTGACCAGCTATACGGTCTGGATGAAGTCGCTTTTGATGAGAAATTCGCTAGGCTCGTTTTTCCTACGACGCATCGCATTTATGTATCGACGGCATGGTGGAAATTTTGACAAAACACTGTATCAACCTATGCATGACGGGTGGATGGACTTCAAAGAAGAGTATTACCGATCCGTCGATCAGAACGCCACGGACAATTCTTAGCATCAATCTTGGCGTTTTCACCGCGTACACATTCAGTCTTGAAAATAGGATCTGAAGCAAAACGCCAACATTCCCACATAGCGAAGACAGGTACCCAAAATGAACCCGAAATCACACCAGAGAAATAACTCCCAAATGGAAAAGCCGAACAAGCATGTCAATTGGCGATACTGGTTTGTTCTGTGTGGTTTTACCGCATTTGCTGCACTACTTCTCCTACAGGAGCATAGAGCCCATTTATGGGGAATGGCGCTTTACTTGATTCTGATTCTGTGTCCGCTGATGTTTTTCGTCCTCTATCGAGAGGGCAGATCGATGGACCGATTGTTCGGCAAAAAGGCCGAAGACGATGAGGAGCAAAAATGATGAATCATGAAAGTATGCAGGCTTACGGCTTGTGGGGCTTGGTCATTGTCAACTCGGCGGTTTTCATTTTCTTTGCATTGAGTTTTTTCAAACCGAAAACTCGCACGGATTGGCGTAGTTTCAGCGCATTCAGTGCTTTCCTTGTTGCTTTATTTGCAGAGATGTATGGATTTCCACTGACCATCTACCTGCTGTCGGGTTGGCTGCAGTCCCGTTTCCCTCAAGTGGACTGGCTGTCCCACGATGCCGGCCACTTGCTGGAGATGATGTTCGGATGGGAAGCCAACCCGCATTTTGGTCCATTTCACTTGCTCAGCTTCGCGCTGATCGGTGGAGGATTCTGGCTAATCTCGAAAGGATGGCAAGAGCTCTACGCCGCCCAAAAGGCAAAAACCCTGGCCACACATGGATTATATGCCAGGATGCAGCACCCACAATATCTTGGCTTTATCTTGATCATGACCGGTTTTTTGTTCCAATGGCCAACACTGCTGACACTTGCAATGTACCCCGTGCTTGTTTACATGTACGTGCGACTCGCCAAACGTGAGGAGAGAGCTGCTGAAGCCGAATTCGGGGAGCTGTGGCGACAATACGCTCAAAAGACGTCCCGGTTTATCCCCTTCTGGCGTAAAACGACCAGCACAAACGGCTAGACAGTTGCCAGAATGACGGTTTCTCGACTTGCTGGTTTTCACTTGGGACGTCAAGTTAGAATCAATGAAAATAAGTAGTTTGGGGTAGCCGACTAAATTTACCGGCTCAATTTTCTGTTGTAGCTTGGGGTGGTCGATTCGGGGTTGTACAGTGAGGACGCGAAGCTTTGGCTTTCAATCTTACCGCCTCTCCCGATACCCATGAGGAATAAATCGTTCATTCGTATTATGTCAGCTAAAGGAGAACACAGAACATGCAGAATTCGAACTCAGACGAATGTAGGATACGGGTCGTTCCGGTGGGGAAAAGTCTGTCATTATTATTGGCAATCAGTTATTTGTTGTGTGTGGGCTTCGGTCTTCTTGTCCCACAACAAATACGCATGTATGAGGCATGGGCACCATTGCTGCCAGGTTTTGAGTGGTTGACGTGGTCGGGATTTTTAATTGGCTTGGTGGAAGCCTATCTTTATGGTTGGTATATAGCACTTTTGTTCGTTCCCTTGTATCGGTGGTTCTCCAAAAGCCACAACTCGGAGTAAATCCGTGACCATATCATCAAATTCCTCGCGACAGACCGAAGCGGAAAGGCTAAATCAGCATTGCGTCTGTGTCATTCTTGATTGCCCCCAAATTGCTCATAATCTTGCTAATCAGCTCGGTGAAAAATACCGATGAGATCCTGACCAGTTCTGCAATGCATCAACTCTTCTCAAACAGTGCTGTTTGTGTTCCCAACTCAGATCTGGAACAAATGCTAGCTATTGTTCGGACAGTGTATGTGATCAGGTCCCACTAGAAAAATCCAACCCAGCGAAGTACAAAAGCTTAAATAGCTCTGAGAAAAAGGAATCTGTAGGCCATTATGATGACAATGCACTATCTGAGGGTTTTCTATCATGTTACTTAACCTTCACCTGAAATTTGTGAGCTCTGCTGCAATCATGGTGATGATGATGTGGGCACTTTGTTATCCGCTTATTAAGCTCAGTCTGCCTTATGCCCCCGTTATGTTGACAGCTTTTTTGCGTGCCGTAATAGCAGGCTGTGTACTCGTGCTCATTGCTCATTTCACAAATCGACCTTTTCCAAGAGGTTATAGGCTCTGGATATATATAACGATCATAGGTCTATCTGCGACAAGTCTGGGATTGTGGGGCATGTTTTATGCTGGCAGCTTGCTTAATCCCGGGCTTGCAACAGTCATTACTAATATGCAACCACTTATTGCTGGTATTTTGGGCTGGTATTTTCTCAAGGAGAGAATGACCGGAGTACATTTAATTGGTAGTGTTATTGGATTTACAGGAATAGTCATAATTTCTTTGAACAGTCTGGTGCAGACAGAAAAGCAAGTTCTATTGGGAATAATCTTTGTGCTCATGGCTTCGTTTGGCGGTGCTGTTAGCAATGTCTTGCTTAAGAAAATTGCTGGTCAAGTAGACGTGCTTTTTGCAATGGGATTCCAGTTATTCATTGGTGCCATACCTCTTGGTATTTTGGCTTTTTACACCACCAATCTGGACTCTTTAGACTGGAAAATGGATTACACCTTAATTCTTCTTGCATTGGCATTATTGGGAACTGCGCTACCGTTTATTTTGTGGTTCTGGCTAATGCAACATGCACCACTTTTTAAGCTTAACGTATATAACTTCCTCACCCCTGTGTTTGGAATATACCTTGGTCATACCGTATTTTCAGAGTCATTAACTACCATTCAATGGCTTGGAGCTACATTCATTATTACAGCTATCTTCTTAGTCACGGTCATAAATGGAAAAATAAAACCTGCTCATTAACACGGCTTCAGGTTTTATCGTTGAGTGCCTCTATTTTATTAATACTTAACATTTCAGTTAAGCATGATTATATTTGTATGGAGCACAAACCTGTATTCTGTTCATTGCCAGTAATGAAAATGATGCAGGACATTCTCTTTCAAGACTGTTGTTTCATAAATCCTCCAGCCGATTTGCTGACTGCACCATCTGCATTATTTCATGTTCTTCAAAGGATTTGAGTGTCTCCATCAGCTCTTTTGCCGAAGGTATATCTGCGCGTTCATGTAGATAACGATACAGGTCAATGACCTGTTTATGCTGATCAATAATTACCTGCATGATTTCTCTAGTCGATAGCTGAGAAAATGGTGCATCACAATCATGATGTTGAACAATTGGATGTTTATTTAAATACTCATAACACCAGGTATTTAACGCGTGTTCATTACCTGTGACTTCAAACTGGTGAACAACATGTCCAAGCTTTTCTTCATGTTCTGATAAATACTTGAGAAGCATTTGTGCTCGAGCATTCTCATTCTTGTCGGCACAATGTTTCAAACACTCAGTAAGGTGTTGATGAAACTCGCTTGTCCAATGAAGGACATCTCTTAACGTTTCAACCTGCATAATAAACTCCTGGTTTTTTGGTTGTTGCCATTATTTAAATCGCTTGTTAAACGTAAAGCGGTTCATTGTTGAACTACTTCACTTAAAAGCGAGGATTGATCTTAAAAATGCTTGGTAATCCCTCTTACAACAGACATATTTTTTTATAAAAATTACTATCAATGTAAGAAATAACATAAAAAAATTTAAACTTCAATTACAATTAACATCAAGATTTTGTAATTAACTCTATAGTTCAACCCAACAGAAAAATTTGGTTGTTCGTCTTACAAATTAAATCAAATTTCGATTATCAGGAATTATGTGTCATGAATGATCAATATGTCTGGTTAATTTGGTCTCTTGCATTTCTTATTCCTTGGGTAGCAGTGTACTGGACAGCTCCCACATATAGGTCAGTGATGTTGAAAGCAAGTTTGATTACTATGCTGTTTGGACTCACTGAACCGATCTTTGTACCAGAATATTGGAGTCCTCCCAGCTTATTTAACCTTGCGATTGAAACCGGGTTTGATATAGAGAGCTTGATTTTCTGCTTTGGCATCGGGGGTATTGGGGCTGTTGCCTATAATGTGGTGACCCGACAAAGGTTGCAGCCAATCCCACTAACCGCACGTTTGTCTCAAAGACATAATCACCACCTATTCGCAATCACGGTCCCATTTATTGTCTTTCCCGTTTTGATGCTCTTCGACTGGAATCCAATTTATCCGGCCATTATGGCGATGATCGCGGGAGGCATTGCCAATAGCTGGTGCAGACCAGACCTTGCACTCAAGAGTTTTTGGGGAAGCGTTCTATTTCTTGTTTATTACGCGATTTTTGTCCTTGGTCTTGAAAGCATTGCACCGGGATACATCGAACGTGTATGGAACCTGGATGCACTGAGTGGCCTGTTTCTTATTGGTACACCCTTGGAAGAGTTACTTTTTGCAGCCAGTTTTGGATATTACTGGACGGGCATTTATGAACATTTGACTTGGAAAAACCAAGTCAGATTTAATTAATGACTGCTATCGTCTTTATAGGGGTGTCCGAGATTACCCAATTCACCTTCCTCACTGAGATGAAGGAGAGCATCGTGAACCTTATCAAGCCACGACTGCTCCATATCTACCCCCGAGGCCAAAATATAATGCTCAATTTCATCAAGTGATATTTGAACCAAATCGTATTCAATTTCAAGCACTTTTTGATTAATTTTAGCTTGCGTCACCCCCATCAATGAATTTAAACCATTAATCAATTTAATTTTAAACTCCTCATTGTCAGGCAGTTCAAGCTTAATAAGTCTCTGTTTATTAACCCTTACACCATGTTGCTTGACTGATTTACCATGCTTGGGATCACCAATGTATAAGCTTGGCCGTTGGTTGAATCTGTCCTGACATTGTTGAGAACAAAACCAAAGATCAATGCCACGGAAATTTACAGATAATTTGTTATCTGCGACGGACATTTCACAAACAGGACAATTTTTTGACGGAAACATCAGAACCTCGCTCTTCTATTAGATATGAAACGCTAGAAAAGATTGTTAGTCACAGCAAAAATACCAGCACTTATGTCTACTGAAGATGACCATAAGCTTAGACCCTCAATAAATCCTGATGGTGAACATACCAGTGTTCGGCTGCCTTTATCTCAATCTTTTTTCTACTGGCTAATCGGTAAACGCAATGAAATACAGTAATGCCTGATTAATGAAAGGAATCAATATCAGTATTCCCATCCAACCTGGGCACTCTGTACGCTGACAAAAACGCCAAACCGGAATAACAACGACAATGGCAAACACCAGCATCCACTACCAATATCATGCGTACATGGTGTTACCAAAAATATTATCAGTCATCATGGTACTGCCCTCCACGTAAAATATTGTAATTAATGATGATGATGTAATTCAGCGGATCTTTTCAGGAAAATCTGCTCAGCAACTGCGATAATAATCATAGTAACAACCGCCACACCAATCACAAATGGATCAGTATTCAGTTTTACCCAGACAAAGCCCCCTAGCGCGAGCAAATCTAAAATAATCGCGGTAGTTGGCACCCATCTATTGGCGTTAATGTCTTCTCGCAAATAACGAAGAACGCCCCAATGAATGGCAATGTCCATAATTAGGTAAAACACGATACCCAGTGCAGCAATTCGAGACAGATCAAAAAATGCCGTCAGAATAAGTCCTAAAACGACCGTGTAGACCAGCGTATGTTTTTGAATACTACCCGGCATACCGAAATGCCGATGCGGAACCAGTTTCATTTCCGTCAGCATTGCCAGCATTCTTGAGACAGCAAAAATGCTGGCCAGAATACCGCCGGCAGTCGCCATCATGGCAATAGCAACCGTAAACCACACACCATATTCACCTAAGGCAGGCCGTGCTGCTGCAGCAAGGGAATAGTCCTGTGTTTTGATGATTTCTGCCAACGACAAATTACTCGCCACAGCAAAACCGACCAAGCTATAAATCACCACGCAGGCCGCGATGGAAATAACAATGGCGCGACCCACGTTGCGTTTAGGATCTTTTACCTCAGAACCGCTGTTGGTAATGGTGGTGAACCCCTTAAAGGCCAGTATTCCCAGTGCAGTTGCACCGAGGAAGTTGCCAAAAGTTCCCGCCTCTCCTGGGCTTGAGAAGTCGACTGATATACTGTCGGCGATCCAAATACCTACTAATCCAAAGACGAGAATGCCCACGATTTTCAAAACACCAATAAAAGAGGCCACGCCCTCGATAAGTCTATTGTCTGAAAGATTAATCAAAAAAGCTGCCAAAATCAGTGACACACCAAGTATAGGCACCATCATGCCGCTATCATCACCACCAAAAAGTTGCATGGTATAAGAGCCAAATGTCCGCGCCAAAAAGCTCTGCGCGATAACCATTGAGAAGTACATCAGTAAAGCATTGAAAGCAGTTGGCAATCGGTCACCATATGCCTTATGCAGATACATGCCGATGCCACCGGCTGAGGGATAAGCGTTAGAAATTTTGATGTATGAATAGGCACTAAAACTAACGATTACTGCGGCGGCTAGAAACGCTAAAGGAAATAAAACACCTGTCATCTGCGCCATTTGCCCAGTGAGCGCAAAGATACCAGCACCAATCATCACCCCGGTACCGAGCATAACTGTTCCCGCTAAAGTGAGACTTCCCTCCTTATAATGCGTTGTTCTGTCGTCATTGTTAGTCATTAACTCTCCCTCTTCAGTTTTACTAATTTTGTTACTCTAGTTAAAACCACATCCGAACCCCGGCAACAAAACCTGTTTCGATTTTATCCCCCCCGTCATCAGCGATTTGATTAGCCTTTTGACCTAAGGCTCGGCTCCAATAAACACCTATATATGGCGCAAACTCTCTAGAGATTTCATAGCGATAACGCAGTCCTATTCGAACATCGTTGAATCCACTGGGGCGATCGAACGCTTGGGCATCTGTGAGTCCAGCAGAAACTTCCAAGCGTGGCTGTAAGTACGAAACTTGACTGAGGCGTATGTCGTATTCGGCTTCAAGTGATGCTGCTATGTCGCCATCTTCATTAATGGTAAGTGAATTATCCATTTCAAATCGATAGGGAGCCATGCCAAACAGACTGAATACTAGATAGTGTTCATGATCGGCATCCGATGCCATTGATCCACGAAGTCCAACGCCGCCCTGTATTTCCCAAAAAGGAGCAATTAACCGGCTCGCTAACACCTCCGTACTTTCCAGTTCTGTGGGTTCACCATCATTTTGTTTATTCTCACCTTCACTTTTAAAATAAACCCGATTTGTGTCCCCACCGTACCAAGCCAACATATCCCAGACGATTAGGTTCTCATTATTGTCTGTACGGGTGAATTCCAGCCGATCAAATAAAACCTGCCCGGTTCGGTAAGACTCAATGGGTTCGGGCCAGTGATCCTCAGCGTGATCGGCAGAGACCGTGGTGCTCATTCCTATAAAAACGAGCATTGTCATGATTGTAAGTTTGTTCATATCATCTCCTTAGCTGACCCTGACAACTCGAAACATTCCTGCTTTCATGTGATAAAGAAGATGACAATGGAAGGCCCAGCTACCAGGAGCATCGGCACTTATTTGCAATGAAACGACCTCACTGGGTTTGATACTGATAGTGTGCTTTCGAGGACGGGGATATTGGCCATTTTCAAGTTCCATCCACATGCCATGCAGATGAATCGGATGATCCATCATCGTGTCGTTTACCATTATCAAACGCAGACGCTCACCATGATGAAACTCCACTGGCCCATCGACTTCAGTGTATTTCACACCATCAAAAGACCACATATATTTTTCCATATTACCGGTGAGATGCAGCTCGATGTCACGCTCCGGCTCCCTATCATCAGGCCAAGGATGAGCTCCAATGAGGTCGCCATAGACCAGAACTCGGTGGTCGACATTTTCAAGGCCAACACCCGGCTCATTTAGACGGCTGACTGGGTTTCTGGCAATCATGGCAGCACCGGGACCATGCCCACCTGGCGCGTGTTCAATGCCAAGATCGGGCGCCGAAGGTCGCTGTTGCGTCACAGCCTTATGCCCAGCATGGCCGCCCTCGGCCATTTCTTGTTGGTCATCCATTCCAGGCTGTTCTTTATTGGTGGATTGCATGTCCATCCCATCCATTTCATGACGCATCCCCATCGCTGCCATCCCTCGTTCAGGCACTGGTCGCAATTCGGGCACTGGGGCTTCCTGCCCCAATTCTGTTGCTAGCGTACCTCGCACATAACCGCTACGATCCATGCTTTCCGCAAAAAGCGTATAAGGACGATCGTTTTTCGGCGTTACGATGACATCGTATGTCTCAGCCACACCAATTCGAAATTCATCTACTGTAACGGGCTTGATCGGCTGGCCGTCTGCAGAGACAACCGTCATCTCGAGACCCGGAATACGAAAATCGAAGAACGTCATGGCAGAGCCGTTTATAACTCTCAGACGAATTTTTTCTCCGGGCTTGTAAAGTGCTGTCCAGTTGGTCGAATTATCGCGGCCGTTTATCAGGTAGGTATAGGTAGATCCGGTTACATCCAATAGATCCCTGGCGCTCATGCGCATTTTGTTCCACATGGACCGCTCTTGCCATGTTTTTGCAAGCCCTTGTCGGCGAATATCGTCGAAAGTGTCACCCAAGGTTCGCTGCTGATAGTTGTAATAACCCTCGGCTACCTTGAGATTTCGGAAAACCTCGTCGGGATCTTCAAAGGTCCAGTCGCTGAGGATAATCACATGTTCCCGATCTGCGCCAATATCACCATCCTCAGGGTCTATTACAATCGGCCCTAAGTGACCTAACTGTTCCTGCAATCCAGAATGGCTGTGATACCAGTAGGTTCCGTTCTGATTAACATCATATTCGTAGTGAAAAGTTTCGCCGGGGTCGATACCCAGAAAACTGACGCCGGGCACACCGTCCATATTCTCCGGCAGAATAATGCCGTGCCAATGGATGGAGGTAGATTCATTCAAAGCATTACTGACACGTAAACTGGCTAGCTGCCCTTCTTTCAACCTGAGCAAAGGCCCTGGCATACTACCGTTGATAGTTATCGGTCTAGCAATTCTTCCAGCAACATTCATATCTTCGCGGCGAATATGCAGATCGACCACATTCTGCGTATGAATAACATCACCATAGCTTCGACCCAGTGGATAAGCCCATGCCGGCGCCATTTTGGCTAAAACAAGGGCTGATGCTGTCCCAATGGCAGATTTAATAAAGCGTCTACGATTCTCTTCAATTGAATTTGCCATGGAATTCGTCTCCTAACAAAATTGGATTTAACTTAAACGTAAGCCTGTATTACACATTACAGTCAATGGTTATGGGAACTTGAAGATCCCTGAGCCGTAAGAATCTGGTATTGCTCGGGGGACAATTCAGGAAGTCGCTGCAAGAAAGCGACTAGGTTCCATATCTGTTCGTCAGTATGGCCCGGCCCCCAGGCTGGCATTCCAGAGCCCTTAATGCCGTGTTTAATAATCCAAAAATATTCTCTGGCTTGGACTACTTTTGGCTCATCATGCCCTGAGTGCTTCACCGTCAAATTAGGTGGTTCAGGATACAGTCCCAAAGTGAAATCTGAATTCATTTTGTCTGGCACAAGATGACAGCCTGCACACATAGCAGCATAATCTGAACCACCACGAAGTAATCGCGCAGGTATATCAAGATCAGTTGGCACCTCAATATTCTGAGCAGCCCGACTGATGGAGCGTTCACGTAAGATTTCTAATGCCCAGTACGTAAGCTTTGTGTGCTTACTGTCAGCCCCCATTGGGTAATAGCCTGAATAAATGAACCCTAATCCAGCCAATACGACCAGACCTGACACAACAACAATACATTTAAAGCATTTCAATAACTTAGAAGATGGCACACTAATCACTTAGTTATAACAGCTATCTGAAATTAATGTTGATGCTCAGAAGGTTTTTTAACACCTGCTTCCATATCATGGCCAGCATCACCATCTTTAGACATTACTTCATCTTTAGGCATACATTTCTGCATCATGGCTTGCATGACTGGATCATTCATATCCATTTTAGAATGATCCATATCTTTCATAGCTGCACAGTTAGGTGCTTCTCCTTTGTTAATATGCTCTTCAGGGTTATGAGCTTGAGCAGATAGAGCCAACATTAATGCTGGCAACGCAACAAAATATGGCAAGGTTTGAAATTTCATAAAGTTAGTCCTAAATAGTATTAAAAGTATGAATAACTTGATTAAAGCAAAAATTATTAGCGGCAACACATAGTTAAATCTTGTCATTGCCTCTTAAGCTACATTTAATTGGATGAGCCAACATCACGATAAATTAAATTTGATTTCCGCTTGACCAGCGTTGGCTCAACTATTAAATCAACCTACTTTGAAGATTAACCGGACGATTCTGTCACCTTGATGACCTAGACATTACAAAAACGTAATCCTTATGTAATCCTGTAGTTATTTCTGAACAAATAGCATTGTTGGAAAATAATTTAGGGAGAGTATTCGTCTATGCGATTATTATTAGTGGAAGATGAGGTAAAAACAGGCGACTACTTACAAAAAGGACTAAGCGAGGCCGGGTTTCAGGTCAATCTTGTTCGAAATGGCCTAGATGGTCATCATTTGGCAATGACAGAAGCGTTTGATTTGATCGTTCTGGATGTTATGTTGCCGGATGTTGACGGGTGGCGGATCTTGCAGTCGTTACGTGAAGCAGAATGCCAAACGCCGGTACTATTCCTCACGGCTCGTGACACGGTGGATGATCGCGTTAAAGGCCTAGAATTAGGCGCAGATGACTATTTAGTTAAGCCCTTTGCCTTTGCCGAACTTCTAGCAAGGATAAGAACATTATTGCGCCGAGGCAGTCCCTCAACTTTTTCTGAGCTTCTTAAAGTAGCAGATCTGACTTTAGATTTACCTAAGCATCGCGTTACGCGGGCAGGTAAAAAAATAAATCTTAGCCACAAAGAGTTTTGTCTTTTAGAGTTATTGGCACGTCGCCAAGGTGAGGTTCTACCACGCTCTTTGATTGCCTCTCAGGTATGGGACATGAATTTTGACTCTGACACCAACGTGATAGATGTGGCAATACGCCGCCTGCGAGCAAAAGTTGATGACGATTTTGAACCGAAACTTATCCATACGGTTCGCGGTATGGGTTACAAACTTGACGTAGAGCCCGTTGATGAAGCCTTATAATCAAAAACCCCTTTCGCTCGCTGCAAGGGTAATGTTTTTCGTTGGCGCATCTGTAGGTTTAAGCTTACTTTTAATTGGCATCCTTGTACTGAATGCGGTCGAACGCCATTTTGCTGAACAGGATGCAGAAGAAGTTGCCGTTATTAATAAGGCTGTCATAGACGTATTGCGAAATAATAACGACAGCAATTTACAACTTAGTAAAGCGCTGTTCGGTGCTGTCTCTGGACATCATGGCGTCTATTATCAAGTACGTAATCAACAAGATAAGGTGGTTTTCGAAAGTGCCGGCGCAAACCTTTCAATAGTGAAGGACAGCCTTCGCCACGTTACAGAAATTAGTGCCGGTAACCTACAAGTCTGGCATGCGGACGATAAGACATTTCGGGGTGTCCTCACGCACAATGCGATAGCGGGTCATAACTACTTGGTTATTACTGCCATCGATATTGGCTTTCACCTTCAATTTCTCCATAAATTTCGTCTAACGCTATGGTTAATAATGGTCCTTACTTGGGCCGTTACCCTGTTGGCTGCTTGGTATGGCGTGCACAAAGCGCACGCACCAATAAGAAGACTTTCGAACAAAATGGGTGACATACAAGCAGATCGTCTAGATATGCGACTTGCCCCATCTTTTGTCCCATCGGAATTACAGGACTTGGTGACTTCATTCAACCACATGATAGGTCGACTAGAGGATAGCTTTAATCAGCTATCACATTTTTCAGCCGATATTGCACATGAGCTACGAACGCCTCTGACTAATCTCATCATCCAGACACAGGTAGGCTTAGGCAAATCCAGAACACTCGAAGAATACCGTGAATTATTGTACTCAAATTTGGAAGAACAAGAACGTTTGGCAAAGATGATTAATGATATATTGTGGTTAGCAAAAAGTGACCACGGTTTAATCAAACTTGAGCAAACACCGCTGGATTTATCCGATGAAGTCAGTAAATTATTTGGCTTTTTTGAAGCTTTAGCAGAGGACAAAAATATAGTACTAAGCTTGGAAGGTCAGGTGCAGCAAATTCAAGGCGATAAAGCCATGTTACGCAGAGCAATTTCTAATCTACTTTCCAACGCCATTCGTTATACGAAATCTGGGGGATCAGTACTAGTTCGACTGAAAAATCTCTCAGACAACGAGGTTTCCCTGACAGTTGAGAATCCTGGGCCTGAAATTCCAGTTGAACATTTGCCATATCTCTTTGACCGTTTTTATCGAGCAAATCCTTCTAGGTCAAGACAAGGTGAAGGTGCCGGTCTTGGTCTCGCCATTGCTCGTTCTATTATTGATGCCCATGGTGGGCGGGTAGAAGTCACATCTAAAAGCGATAAGACTGCATTCATCATCTATTTACCCACGACGATTAAAGCTATTCAATGATGGTTGGGATATGTCGGTGGTTATTCCTATCAGCGACATTAAATATAATGTGATTAACAATTTCAGATACTAGATAAAGCTTCACGCAGCTTCAACACTTTTACTTATTGGAGTGGCATTTTTTTACCGTTTGTAGAGCATACGAACTATATTCTGCCCTACCTGCCTTTGTTAATTATTCTTTTGTGTTCACGATTTCCTTTGCTTATTACAAGGATTATGGAAGCCTCAGGCAGAATGTTCATCCTGTTTAAACTATAGAGGACGTCCAACAAAGGGGCTTTAAGCAGGCTGGTAAAGATTGCAATAACGGTCACTAATCAAACTAAACACCTATGATTTAAAGTTAACCGTTGGACATTAATATAACGTTTTCCGACAGAGGAGAATCAATGAAAAAAATCGATAGTTCTCAAGAGCAGACAAGATCACAACGGCTAAACCATCACTGTACCTGCGTTACTCTAGATTGGTCAGCGATTATTCGCGATCTCAACAACCAATTGGGCGATAACGCTGAAGGCATCCTGTCTACTTCGGGCATGCGCCAATTCTTCTCAAATGCCGCGATTTTTGTTCCAAGTTCTGATCTTGAACAAATGCAGGCGATTGTTAAGGCAATCGAATCCGCTGCTTCACTTGCAGAATATCAGCAACAGATCATGTCTTGGGCACCTGAGAGTGCACGGCATAATCCCGGTCCAGTAGGCGCTTTTATGGGCTATGATTTCCACCTCAGTGAGGATGGTCCTCGTCTTATCGAAATCAATACCAATGCCGGTGGCGCTTTTCTTAATGCCATCCTGACTCGCGCCCAACTAAAATGTTGTAGCGGCAATACACAGGCGTCTTGGGCAAAAGATTTCGATGAAGCAGTCATTGCGCAATTTATAAGTGAATGGCGGGCCCAGAGAGGTAGCGGACAACCTGAGCGAATTGCAATCATCGACGATGCACCGGAAGAACAACATCTCTATCCGGAGTTCAAACTCGCGCAACAGCTATTCATCCAACATGGCATTGATGCCGTCATACTTTCACCAACGGATCTCAAATACGAATCAGGAGTCTTGTATGGTGATAACCAGAAAATCGATTTGGTTTACAACCGTCTGGTCGACTTTGGACTAGATGCACCTGAACATGCTGCTTTGCGTTTTGCTTGGTTAGAATGTGGAGCAGTTATCACCCCGAATCCTTATACACACGCCCTATTTGCTGATAAGCGAAACTTGGCCTTAATGTCAGATCAGCAGACTCTACTAGATTGGGGGTTAAGTACTGAAAATGCTGAACTTTTAAAAAAGGGTATTCCCCACACCATTCAGGTTACCGCCCATGATGAGCAATCACTCTGGCAACAACGGCGGCAGTGGTTTTTTAAACCGGTGGCAGGTCATGGCAGCAAGGGTGTCTATCGCGGCAGCAAGCTGACCAAAAGCACATTTGCATGTATTCTTGAAAGTGATTATGTTGCACAGGCCTATGTGCCACCCTCAGAACGTGTTGTGATGGTTGATAACGAACGTGAAATGCTTAAGGTTGATGTGCGATTGTATACCTACCGAGGGGAATTATTACTTGCTGCAGCAAGACTTTATCGAGGTCAAGCTACCAACTTACGTACACCGGGTGGTGGATTTGCACCTCTACTTTTGCAGCAAAGTTAGAAGAATGTGAATCAACATCTCGGCGTAATTGTTTATCGAGCCGCATCACCAGCCGGAAGAGTTTATCGCCCTCATAAATCAGCCCCAGATCCTGACCGCCAATGACCATTTGCTAGGCATTTTGTAAGGTTGCAATGTCCAGTCCCAGCAGGGTCAGATGTTCTCGCTGCGGATTAATTGATAACATCGGCAAACCGGTCACTTGTTCCATGCGCACATCTTTAGCGCCACTAATCTGTGCAACTGCTGCGGATGAAACGTACTCAGAGTCAGAACTATCTAGGAGGCAGACTCCGCCAGATAAAATATTTAAGTTAATAGTCGTTTTTATATGTGGTTTTTGTTTATTAGGATATACAGGTGGTATTTGTGTATTCCCCAACACCGAAGTACTAGTCCTCACACATTAAATTCTTATTAAATTTATGACTGTGTCTGTTGAGCTAAGCGACGGAGCTTTCATGCAAGTAATAATTTACTTCGGGACTGTGTTAAATCAGGTATTGCTATGTTTGTAGAGAAACAACAGTTAATTTGAGATTAATCTCACCACGGTAGTACATCTGAGTTAACGCATCAAAATAAATTTTCTTAAGTGAAGGAGTTGTGCATGTCAACAATTTATTCCAATAAGACGAATAAAGATAAGACATTGGATGTAATTCCACAATATCTTTCACTTTAATATGAATGGGGCCATCCTCAAAATCGAGTATAAATGTAGCTAACAGAGGGGATGAAGTATCCATATAAAGCTTAAGATTGGTTAAATTTGTATTTTCGTTCGCCAAAATTTCAATCACTGGTAAAGGGGTAGCTGACAAAAATTGGTCTAAAAATTGGAATTCTTTCTCACCGGCCTCATTAATACATTGTTCATTAAGTTTTTTTAGCTCAACTAACTCTGTAAGGCAAGAGTTATTGTATAACTGAGAGAGTAGCCTTGTTTTATCCTGACCTAAATAGTCATCAAGTATTTCTTCAGTAAGAATATCTCTAATCTTTTTGGTATCCGTATGTAGTTGGTCTTCTAGAGAAAGATCGTAGCGTATGAATTTATAATGACATAACTCATGGCTTTTTAAGGTATGTGATAACGCTACTTCAGAATTCATCGAGGGAGTTATTTTGTAAACAGCATTCGGATATTTGGTATGTTTAACTAATAAGTAGAATGAAGTCAGATTAGAATGCTCTTCATCGTTCGTTGCCATATCAGTAAAATAGTCGAACAACAGTAAAGAAAATGAAGAATTTTTATTCTCAACACTTTCTTTAAACCTACTTAGCACCTCCTCCCAGATTAAACTCAAATCTTCATGAGTAAATCCTGTGTAACCACTTACTGAAATATCTTGCCGATGAGTTTTCAAGTTTGCAGATTCATAATATATTTCTAAAATCTGATCATTGATTTCAGGTATGTTTTCAGTATTATGCATGTACCTGAAAATATCTATTATTATATTGTTAATAGTGGTTTTATTATTATCATCATTCATATATTTAACCGTATTATTTGGCAATTAGTCCACCTTAAACTGGTCATGGTATGATTACTATGTTCAATCTCATACACCGCTTATCATAGTTAAATTGCTAACTATTCAATCCGCTCTTACGTCATATATACCTTTTTAGGACTTTACTTGTCTCTACATGGTCCAGTATTAACAGCCAATCGTAATTTTCATCTTAGTCTTGACGAATGGACAAACATGATATATGATACACAAATGGATATTAATGAGAAAACCCTACCTCAAATAACTGCTAAAGCCGTTAGCCAGTTAGATGATAGACTGTGGGGGCCATTTGCTGCTGTAATTGATAAAGTTCAACGCGATCAACTCTGGCGTTATGGATTTGCAAATTTTTCTGAATGGATGTCCTTTATATCAACCACTTACAATATCTCTAGAGCAAGATGTTGGCGTTACAAAAAAGCTGGAAGCTATTACAATAAACTCAGATCACATAATCAAACTTTATGTGAATTAGAAGAACTTCCGGATTTTATCTCAGCTGAGGCATTAGAGATTCTTGAACGTTTGGAACGTGTGGCTCCTACTGACATTACAACTAAATTATCGGAACAAATTCTTACAGGTAAAGCATCCATACGTTCAGTCAAGCAAACTTGGGAAGCTTATCGTCCGGCCCTTCAAGGAGCAACTAACCGGGGACGAGGTGATGATCTACTCGTAGCTAGCTTAAATGAAGCTGATCGCTTTGAGGCTGAAAGCATTCTCGTGCTATCGCAAAATCATTCTTGGACTAAGGTCAATAGCCCTGCTCGTTGTTATGTCTATCCTAAAATTTATGATAAACAAAAAAATCTAACTTATGACGCAATAGCACTAGTTCAATTGAAGCTGGACTCACCAGTCCAGATACATACTTTTGAAATACATTACGAATTTGATGCTGCAACTAACATTGAAACTAGTTTACCTGAAGCATACGTGGACTATTGCTGGATTATACTTCAAGAAAAAGACGCTGTATCTTCAGAATTATTAGTTGATCCCAAGTTCGGTATTATAGGTGTTAGAGCAGGTGAGCTTTATATTCATCGTAGCGCATCAGCAATTAATCACTCACCAGGAGCGGAACCTTTTATGAAAGAACTATTGAAATTGGCTTTGAGGAAATAACTTTTTATTTGTCTATATTTGTCCATACGTATAGACATAAGGTTGATTAAAAATGAATGAAACGAAAAAGAAAATCTTAGGTTATTCAGAAATCCCCCCAGATGTGCCACGTCTCGAAGCGTTTGATGCGCTATTTGTGGATGATCCGTCGTGTGAGCTCCTTATTCCAACTAAGCTAACCAAGCAGGCTGTATCAAGGGAAGTATTTCGTTCGGGTTTCAGAACACATTTTATTGGCTATTTCGCAAGTAGAGTTAATCAAGCGTTGGTGACTTTTGAAAGTGCACTTGAAAAACACGCCTGCAGATATTTTGAGTCTTACTCTGAAATTCTTTCCTATAAGACTCAGCCTTATCCTGTGAACGTGTATTTTTTTGATAAGTTCAGAACTGTTTATCCGGATTTTGAGTTGACTTTAAAAAGTGGGCACGCACTGATCGATATTCGCTATATCGATAACACTAAATCTCCAAAATTTAAGGCACGTTGCGCGGCATTGAAGCAATACGCAGCGCAGCGTGGATATAGCTATACACTTTTGACAGAGCAGGAGCTCATCACGACCAGAACTGATAATTCAAAACTGTTACTCAGCTTTTGTAAGGGTTCTCCCCATACAAGACTGATTGATGATGTAAAGACTTGGTTAAACAGCTCATTGCCGATGGATTTCAATGAACTAGTGAGATTAACCTCAGCCTACCCTTCAGTGCGAGCAGTGCTGGCGGGCATGATTTTAGATGGCGCCTTATTGATTGATTGGGATCTGCCAATTCAAAGCCAATCCGTCCATTTCGGAAATGACTCATGGCTGGCTTAAGTCTTTCAAAAGGTGAAAGTCTCTCAATAAACGGCAAAACTTATTCATGTGCTGGGAAAGGTCCCGGCGGCAGATATAAGTTGATTCCGCATAAAGGTCGAGTAGACAAATATCTATCAGCAGATGAGTTGTATGACTTATCTCTTCGAAACAAAATTGAACTGCATGAAACCTCAGATTATTACCGGGAAATGCCAAATTTTCAGGTGAATCTCTCTACTATTCCAGAAAATCAACTTGATGAAGTATTGATGCGTCATTTTTATATGACAGAAATGGATGCCTATCGGCGAAATGGAGGCAAACTCTCTGAAAAACCTGTAACTAATTTTGTAATTCAAACTCACAAAAAATATCTAAAAAACTGCCACGAGCTTGATAGAACAGCTATCAAAAACAGCCCCAGCGAAGCTACAGTGAGACGCTGGTATCGCTATTGGCAAAAGTCTGGTGGGAATGTCCTGAGCCTTATTAGATCGCCATCAGGCAACACTCATTCCAAATTGAGTCCAGAGCAATTAGAGCTTCTTGAAGAAATTATTAAGTCAGTTTATTTGAATAAACATCGCCGTTCGGCCAGAAATGTTCATGAGCTCATGGCTGCGAAAATTGATTTAGAAAATAGGCAGCGTAGTGCCAACGGGCAGAAGTTAATCGACACACCGAGTTATAACACGCTATGTCGCCACATTCAAAAACTTGATAAATACGAAGTTTTAACTTCGCGTTTCAGCCATGAATACGCCTACAAAATGACTCGTCACCAGAGAATGTCACCGATCGTCAGTAAACACCTTGAACTTGTCCAGGCAGATCACACACAAGCAGATGTTTATGTCGATCTCGGTTTAGGTGTGCTGGTAAGACCATGGGTAACACTGTTAGTTGATCGTTACAGTGAGGCGATTCTGGGGTTTTGGATTTCTCCATACGCACCAAATGCTGACACGGTCATGAATGCGTTGAAGATGGCTATTAGTCCAAAGATCATGAGTGAAATGGGCGGCAATACAACTTGGCAGTGGCCTATGTTTGGGATCCCTGATGAATTAATCCTAGACAATGGTAAGGACTTTCTTGGTCGAGATCTTGAACAAGCTGCTATCGAATTAGGTATTACTCTTAGCTATTCGCCTCCCCGACAGGCCTTTTATAAAGCTGAAGTTGAGCGAGAGTTTGGTAAAACAAACAAACGTTTATTTTCCAAGTACAACGGTCAGGTATACAAATACGAACCAGAGAAACACGGCTTAGATTATCCTCACTTATCGTTTGATGAATTTAAAGAACTTTTTTTACAGTGGATTGTAACTCTACGGCATATAACGCCTAACAAGGATGGTTATACCCCTAATCAATTATGGGCTAATTCAATACAAAAGAATGGTTTTGCAGGTTCTGGACTTGAAGAGGACTACGTAAAACTATGTTTATCAAAGTCCAGCAGAAAGCGTTTTAGTATTCAACCGGACGGGGTCCACTTCAACTCTCTCACATTCAACAATGAGTGGCTGTCTCGATACAGAAACCAAATCGTGTCTCATTATGATGGTAAAAACCCTACCGTCGAATTCAAGTGGTCTGAATCTGATGTGGGCGTGATTTGGGTTTTTGATGAGCTCAATCACACATTTTTTGAGGTTAAATCTAAAGAAAAGATCGCCCATGGCCGAAGCTTTTTCAATCACAAAGTTGTGCTAAGAGAAAAGAATAACCGCAAGAAAGCCAACCTATCTCGCCATGAATACCATGATGCGGTATTGGCACTTGAAAACAAAATTGATGAATTCACCCAAGCTAAAGGAACAAAGAAACTACCGGCAAAAGCTGCCAGATATATCAAAGGAGGACCAAATAAATCTAAACGAAAAATAAACAAACCAAGTCAACCTGAACTTCCCAGAACGCTCTCTAACCAATCTCATTCGGAAGAAGGTGCAGATGAGTTTCGGACAATGAAAGACGAATTAACAGATGAAATTGAAAATATCCCTGATGAAATTGAATTTTAAGGAAAAATTATGACTGTAAACAATAATGAAAAAATCAAAACGTTAAATGAAGCGATCCTCTCAAGATGTATCCCGCATGGTAATTTTCAGAAAGCTTTTGATCGCGGCATGAGCTTGATGACACTGAAAGATGAAGGGATGCCTGGAAGTGGCATGATTGTTCATGGTAACAGCGGTGTGGGTAAAACAACTTTAACCAAAGCTTTATTGAAGCATGGCACAAAACTTTATGGCGAGGACGCTGTGATAAGAACCCAGTTAACCTCTGGTTCTACTGTGAAAGGCATGTTTTCTGAATTACTGGTAGGGTTTGGAGACCCACTTGCGAGGCGTTCTACAACAAAAGATTTAGAACGAAGGTTAATTGCGACAATTTCAGAGAGAAAGTGTCGTTTGATAATCATTGATGAAATTCAACATTTAATCCCTGGTGGTAACCCCTCCCAAAAAGTCATCGATAACATTCTGAATGCCTTTAAAATACTGGACGAGACGGGCGTTTCATTTGTTTTGTCTGGAATGAGTTCGGTGATGGTTTTGTGGAATGCCGATGAACAAATTCGAAGCCGATTCCAAACTCACTATTATCTTAGTCATTTTCTCTATCCGAAGGACAGATCGTCATGGCGAGCAGTTACCCTCAAATATGTCCAAACAATAGGCCAACATGGGATCCAAGTTGAATGTCCTGATTTTGAAGACAGATGTTATGCGGCCACATCAGGTGCGATGCGCCCTTTGGTTCTCATTCTCACAACGGCGATCAATAATGCGCTTAAGTCAGGAAGTGAGACGATAACTGCTGAGCATCTTCATAGTGCCACAATTAAACAAATTGATAGCCAAGATGGGCTGACTGATGCTTTTGATGTGAGCTTAGAGAAGGTGTTGAACTTCTCTGTAAATTTAGAGACGAAACGAACACTGGCCCCAACAGCCAGAGGCATGGGAGAGATTTTTGGAAAATAAATATCACTTGCCAGTGCAGTGTTTGCTGTTGGAGGGTGAATCACTGCCTGGCCTATTATCACGTGCAACGCATGTAAATTCATACGCCAGCATGTTTTCAATTGCTAATTATTTCGGTATGGAAACAAGCGGAAATGGTTTAACAAAAAATCATATGCGTATGCTGGCAAAAGGTAATGTCAACATAGAGGCACTGGCAAGTTTTACTGGTGAAGAACCTCTTCGAGTAAAACAAGCTGCTCTAACACTTCGAAGTCCGATGCCTGGTACAGTCTCGGACGACTATATCTCATTTAACAGCTGGCGATTTTGCCCATCATGTGTCAGAGAAGGTCGTCCCCATCAAAGAGCTTGGTTGATTTCGTTTGTAACTGCGTGTCCAGAACATCAATGTCAATTAGTGGATAGCTGCCATGCTTGTGGGACGACATACTCAACCGCTCATATGCTATCCAGGTTCTGTTTAGTATGTCATAAGCCAGCAAATAAAATTATTGCTTCAGAACAAGAGTTAGAATGCACAGAAGCACTTATGGACAAAATTGATAATGTGAATGCAATTGAAAAGTTACTTGATCGATTGATGCTTGGATGGCTTTTAACGAGTCCAGATTGTCTTCGTCCACATCATAGACTAAGTCCACAACTCAAATCTGTTTCAGAAATGAGAGACCTAATCGATAGGTTATGGCCATATTGTTCTGACGAACCTACGTTCACTCAGTCTCTTGCAAATTTCCAGAATCAGGTTGTTGCAAAATGGCAATACCTACCAAATCTGCCGAGTGCAATCAAAGAAAGAGCGCTATCTGCTGGGGGGAAATTCAACAATACAGTTCCTGATAATGAAAACCGCACATTCGAACTACCAGTTTCTGTCTGGTGGGCACCTATCAATGAGACAGCGAGGAGTGCTGGCATTTCTGCCTTTGTACTCAAAAAGCTAATCGAGGAAAAATATATAGCATCCAAAGTATTCAACGATACAGGTGATGACAAAAAGCAGCATAAATTTCTAATGGTCAATCTTGATTCGGTTAATGAGCTGATTGGCAAACTTATTCAAAAAGCACAGCCATATAATGGGAAAATTAGCCTAACAAGCATTAAGCACTACCCTATTGAAGAAATTGTTCATGGCGTTCTTTCAGAAAAGTTACCCATCTACTTCAAAGGAAAAAATTTAATCAATCAACTATATGTTCTTAACATAGATACTGAAAAGGCTAAAAGGAAAGAGCTCAGACCTGATGACGCATTAACGGTAAAAGAGGCTGGCGAGGTATTGCACACTTACCATTCTGTAGTAGTTGATTTGATAAATCATGGTTTTTTACTGGAACATGACTCCTCAGGGAGTAGAAGACTTTTGATTAAAAGGGATTCACTAGATCGATTTAAAGATAAATTTATTGTGATCGGGAGTATCGCTGAAGAATTGGGAGAGAATGCGACAAACCTTGCCGAAAAACTTGCTGCTGTCGGTATTACGCCTCAGCCGGATAATACTTTGGTTAAGATTTATCTGAAAAAGAAATTAAAGGATCTCGATATACAAAGGATTAAGTCAATGGCTTCTTATGACACTAAAACAGGAAGAAAACCATCATACAACCAAGAAAATGTTTCCTCCTTAAGGGTTAAAAATTTAATTTTGCTTATTGATAAACATGGAGGAATCACTGATTTCACCAGAAAATTTGGTGGTTCAGAGGGTACCCTGTCAATGATGCTTAGGGAAAGAAAAAGCTTTGGTAATCTTGCAGTAAGGCGTATGGAGAAAAAAGTTGGCCTCCCAGAAGGCTGGTTTGACTCCAGAAATAATGACAGTAGTAAATTCAAATAATAATTTCAAATCGGATTATTCCACTAAAAACCGATTCTGAGGTTTACACATTTGAGTCTCTCTCAATAACAAAAATAGTTCCAGAGCCAAAAAAAATGGGGTATCTGCTTTTAGCTTCATCTCAAAGCGGAAAATTCTAACCTGATCTTATAATCAAGTTATTCCATTAAAACGATTATCTGTCTGTAAAAATTCATACTTAGTAAACAATCTAGACCCTCCTCTACCATTATCCACGGTCACCGGATCCGTTATTTGGGGCCATTCACGGTCAGTTGATCAGTTATTTTTATCGGTACACGGTCACCTGTTGCTTATAAATCAATGGTTAGCAGATGCTATAGTAAAAATGTAACCCATTGATATATATAGATTCCAAGGGTCATTACATCAGTTGCACGACAGATTTTGTCATCACAACCATAAGCTGCAAAGGGTCTTCAACAGGTTTTACCTCCAATAATAGGTAAAACTCTTTATACTGCATATTTTGTATCTTATATGTATTTGAGCAATTATAGCCGGTCAATGAAATTCATCATTGACCGGTTTTTTCATTTAATAAACTTTAAAACAATTGTTTAATCTGATTCATAAGATCTCCTCAGCACTATTGATATTAAGTCACAACTTGAACATAGTTTAAGTTTGTATAACTCAAATTTATTGGAACGGCTAAAGGCTGATTAGTATAGTTACAGATTGTTTTTGATTTTATTGCAGATAGCTATTAACTGGTTAACCTCTGTCTCATTCAAGCCAGTTGCACATAATGCCATTTTGGCAATGGCTTCTCCCTCTCCCGCAAACTCGCGTCCCTTTTGGGTCAAAACCATGGATTTGGTTTTCTCATTATCTGGCACACTTTTTCTCAGAAGGTATCCGGTCGCTTCCAGCTTTTTTAAGATGGGAGACAATGTCGCTTTGCTTAAGCCAACTACGCTGGCAAGCTGTGTGGGGGAAGCACCATCATTTTTCCATAATGCCATCATCACAACAAACTGTGGATAGGTCAGCCGATGCTGTTTTAACAGCTTTCCATACGCTTTGGTGACCTCCCCACTTGTTGAGTACAAAGCAAAGCACACTTGATCTTGTAATAACGGGCCCATTGGTATCCTGTAACCTTAAATTAGGTACTTGACTAACTTAGTTATGGCTATTATTGTTAGCGTACGTACATTTCGTTAACGAACAATAGGATAACTCAAATGAAACCACTTTATTCAATAATCTTGATGACACTGCCATTTTTAATGCCTGTTACTCTGTCTGCCAATGAAATGGCCGCTGATGATAACTATGTTCCTACTTTAATCACGGAAACACCGTATGAAGGCCGTCAGTTAGCCATTAAATTAGTGCGTAAAACGATTGGAACAATTCAAACTGACGCTGCAGCAAAACATCGTGTGAGAGCCAAATATGCTGAAGATCCTGCACTTCTAATAGATGCTGCTGAGCTTGTGGCAATAGAATTCAAAACGATAGCTATTGCCAACGATTATTGGCGTAAATAATAACAATGGTGTCGCAATGCCGTTTAGCCTGGTCGTCCATCGGGTCTGGGGGTGGTTAATACCGGAAAGTAAATGATGGTATACAGGGTATAAGCCGCAGCCCAAGCAAGGATGCTAACCCATAACCATAAAGATAATTGTGCAGGTAACAGCCAAATCAATAATGTTCGAATGAACCCAACGACAATTATCAACATAAATGCCAATGACATTAGACGTTTAGGGGTTAAGGATCTGCCGCTATGACCCAATGATACGCGGGACATCATACTGAGTATCATTGACCCCATTGCGCCAGCTGTTAATGCATGTAAGGCAACACTATAAGGAATATCAAGACCTGCATAATGTGCAGAAAACATCATCAACCCTAATGGAATAAACCAATAACCGATGTGCAAAGACCATAACAATGGTACTCGCAAGGTGATCCAAATCTTCCATCTAAATCCACGAATAAAGACTAATATTGCTGAAATGGCGAACAACACACTCAGAATGCTAGAGGGAAGGAAGGATGTGAGCATAAAAAAATGTAAGGCAAACAATAGCCAAACACTTATAAGAGCGCTTATATCCAACCATAAAATATTGTTAACTTTGGATGTCTGAGTTCCGTTTGCGGTAAACATAGGAATAACCCGGCCACCAATCACTGTCATCAATAAGGTGATAAGTAAAACAGCGCTAAGACTGCCTGTTTGTTGAATATCCGGGCGTTCCACCATCAGCCCTATATACATAAACGCATTACATATCGTGAGTAATAACAACACCGGAATGAAAAAAAGGTTTTTAGTTTGTTTGGCTCGCACGATGGGCTTCGCTAATAAATATGCGCAAACGGGTAAAAAACTTAAATCAATCCCAATTACCAGCCATATCGATAAATCGGCCCCAAAGAGCATGGCAAGCCTTCCCATCAGCCATAACATAACAATGAATATCAGTGTCCTGCCGTGCGGCGCTCGCTGCCCCGTCCAATTCTGGACAGCGGTTAATAAAAATCCGATTACTATCGCTGTGACAAACCCGAAGATCATTTCGTGGCTATGCCAAAACAGTTGGTTGCCAACAAAGTTGAGATTATTAATATGACCGGATATGGTTAAGCCCCACAGCAATATGGCAATCACACTAAAAAACGCCCCAAACAAAAAAAGTGGTCTAAATGCCTGGCGAAATAAGGGCACAATGGCTTTTTCATTTTCCGTTAGTAGGTTTTGTTTCGTCATCATTTAAATCCTTGATTTCAATAATTTTTAACCAAAACGCAAAGGTTTTTCATGTTGCGTTGATTGAGCATATGATGGCACAACGTACCTGCCGAGCCCCATTTTGTGCATTTTTGTAAACTGTCTTGATATCTGACGTAAATGCATAATGTCTTTATGGCATGGTAAAAGATTTGTCTTTAAGAAAGTTTCTTATTAGAGAACTAAAATTATTTACAGATATTTTTTGAAGCTTGTCTTTGTCCATGAATAAACCAATTGTGCGCGGTGGTATCGCAGGCTCAAGATCAATGGCAACAAGTTTTGTGCCTAAATTCATTTCTGTAAATATTGCTGGAAGTATACTAAACGAACTGCCTGCTTCAATTAATTCAAGTATAAACGCAATGCTATTCACTTCGGTTATATTCGAATGTTGAATTTTATTGGTTACAAAATAAGCATCCACTATTGCCCTTGTTTCGAATTCTCTAGGCAGTAAAACGGCTTTAAGTGGATGTTTTTTTCCCATCATAATGTCTTCTGCATAGTGCGCGCTTTGTGATGACAAAACTAACTTCCAATTTTCATCAAAAAGCTTTTCGAACAGTAAATTCTGATAATTTTGTCTCAACAAAAACCCTATTCCAATATCAAGCGTTCCATTTGCTACTCCATGTTCAATTTCAATATTGGGAAGTTCCATAATATTTAAAGATATACCGGAGTGCTGGCGATCAAACTCAGTGACTATCTTCCGGATATACAACGCATTAATTGACTGCAAAACTCCGACTTTTATAGTACCGGAATTACCTTTTTCGATATTGGTAACGGCATTAGTGAGTTCTGCAACCTCGCTCAGAATTTGATTAGCTGCGGAGAGCACAGCTTCACCACTCTCTGAGAGCAGTACCCTTCGACCTACTCTGTTAAACAGCTTTGTACCAAGTTCTTCTTCTAACTGTTTGATCTGATTTGATAAAGCAGGTTGTGTGATACATAACACTTTAGCTGCATTGTGAAAATGCTGTAATTCAGCAACGATTTTAAAATACCTCAAATGGCGTAATTCCATAACCAACTCTTACATAACAAAGATCACAAATAAACAGCAATATGACGTTTAACCGGCTAAATTTGAAGATCGATAAGGATATTCAATTCAACATTTTTAATTGATAACTAAATGTTATCATTATGATAGAAATTTACACTTATTATTTTCTGTTTAGATATGTAAGCATATACCTCATCGGGAAAAACATCCCGTCAGAACTCAGCGTAAGGCTTTGCTTTTATACAGAATAGGTACGAAAGATGAAAAAACTCTCCGGAGTTATCAGCTATGTTATTACCCCTTACAACGCTCTTGGTAACCTTGATGTTGTAAAAATGTCAATTATCATCAATGAATTAATACATGATGGTGCGGATGCAATTGCTATTCTTGGCTGTGCTGGCGAATGTTCATCCCTGACAAATGATGAAAAAAAACTGGCTATTTCCCTGGCTGTTGATTGTGTGAAGTCACGAGTGCCCGTTGTGGTAGGCATTTGTGAGTCGACACCTCAGGAAAGTACTGTTATGGCAGAGTTTGCTCAATCTCAAGGTGCAGATGTTCTCATGATTAGCCCTGCACTGAATTACGCTTCAGATGATGAGTTAATTGAGCATTATCGAGCTATTTCAGAATCATTGATTATACCAATAATGGTCTACAACAATCCTGCAGTAACCGGAACAGACATTTCCATCGAATTACTTTGTAAATTAGTCGAACAAATCCCTTCCATCGTCATGATCAAAGAAAGTAGTAGCAGTGTTGAAAAGGTTGACCATTTAATTAAAGCACTTAATGGCAAAGCCAACGTTCTTTGTGGTTGCAACTTTATCGCTGTAGAAGCTTTATTAGCAGGTGCAGACGGTTGGTGTACTGTATCGCCCAGCTTAATTGGCAATAAAGCAAAATCCATTTATAAACTTGTTAAAAATGGAAACAAAATTGAAGCTATACAGCTATTTGAAAAATATCGGTTGTTGTTTGAATTTATGGTCAATAATGGCTTATCTTCCGTCGTTAAAGCAGGTTTAAATTATTTTGGTCAAGCTGTAGGAGAGCCACGAAAACCTTTAGGAAAACTCAGTGATGATAAAAAAACAGAACTAATAGAATTATTGAATAAATTATAAATCACCATAAGTCGCCCTTTTGGAGTAATCTAATGAAACTTCCATTACAAATCGAAAATACTCAACCTTATAATGTTATTAATGATCAATCTGAAATGGAAATAATTAAAGAAATTACAGCATTACAAGAAAATTTAGCACGTGATTTGCATGATGATTTAAGCCAATACATTACTACTATGACGCTTTATATTTCAGAGATCCTTGCCAGTAAAAAATTAAAATCAGCTTATCATTATGCAAATGAGATGAAATCTGTCAGTAATGACATGAATGATAGTTTGAAAAAATTATTAGCCTCTTTGAGAACCAAAAAAATCGCTTCTAACGATTCACATCATTTAACGAGAGAAGATTATCAAACGTTATTATCTAAATGGGAAGAGCTTAATCCATCAATATCTTTCAATTACCAGCTTGGTTTAATCGCCTGTATTAATGATTCTGTTTTATCTCAATGTTATCAGATAGTGAAAGAAGCTTTAGTAAATATCAGCCGTCATGCAAAGGCAAAACACGTACAAGTAAAAATTGGTAGAAATAATAATACCTTTCAAATTTCGATTTCAGATGATGGATTAGGATTCAATACATCTCAGACTGATAATTTTAAATTTGGGGTAATTGGCATGAAAGAACGAGCCAAAAAAATTAATGCTTTTATCAATATAAGTAGCGCTCCGAATCATGGAACGTCTATTCAGATTAATGTACCTTTGTAAGTAGTTATAATATGAACAAAAAAATCAGTATATTATTAGTTGATGACCATCAAGTTTTACGTAAAGGATTAAAAGAAATACTAAAAAATAAATTGCATATAGAAGAAATCAATGAAGCCGACAATGCCAATCAAGGTTATGAGCTTTACATTAAGTATATGCCAGATATTTTGATTACCGATTTATCGTTATCAGATGTGGGTGGGTTAGAACTAATTAATAAAATACGACGCAGAAATCCACATGCAAAAATTATTGTGTATTCGATGCATGAAGAACATTTTTATGCCGTCCAAGCTTTATCAGCTGGAGCCCTGGGGTATGTGCTTAAATCGTCCCCGCCAGAAAACCTGTTTCAGGCCATTACTCACGCCCTAAACGGCAAACCCTTCATGTGTAGTGAAATCGCCCAGAAAGTTGCTATCCACAGTTTAACGGGGGAATTATCCTCTATGGAAACGCTGACCTCAAGAGAGTTTGAAGTTTTCAGGCTGATTGCAAAAGGATTATCGGTGAATGATATTGCTAACCTTTTAAGTATCAGTCATAAAACTGTAGCTACCTATCAAACGCGTCTTAAACGTAAATTAAATATTCAAAATCCAATCGATTTAGTCAAAATTGCCATGCAACAAGGTGTGTTAAATTAATTTTATAAAAAGATAAAAGCCGAGTATTCTTTCAGCGACAATACTGCTGGTGATTTTGTTTTCAGATCACTAAGTATTTCAGCAACGTACAATAAAAGTACCATTTCAGCAGTAAGTAACAAAGCTTCTATTTATATAAGTAGGAATAGAGCATTTATCTCGTATTACAACCGCTATGTTGATGCTGACTAAGATGAGAAAAATTAACGCAACGTATCCTCTGATTGGTAACCTTCTTGAATGGTGATTTGTGTATTTTTTGGGAATTTTTCCAGAGTCATGCTGTTCTCACCAATCGTAATTTTGAAACTATCATGTGTAACCTCCGAAACCTTGTAGGGAGTAAGATCAAGTAACAGCATATTGCCACGAAGGCGAGTAATGCTGTCATCTGTTTGCGAAACATACGTCATGTCCTCATCATGATAAGTGACCAGTTCAGAAAGTGTTTCCATTCCTTTATCTGTCATGGTGAAGGATAAAGCAAAGGTATATTGGCCTTGCTCACCAATCCAGGTGGTATCTGCGAGCATTGTATAATCGACACCTCGTGTCAGTAAAATACCGTTGCTTTGCAGGTGATCCTTATCTTTAACATTGAGGATCTTTGCAGGTAAATCCTGATCAGATTTCAGTTTAATGAATTGATCGCTACTGTAGTATTCATACTTAACAACCGTAACATCCTCACCCTGATGAATTTTAAGGGTTCCATCCGGCTGAAACGTATAACTGAGATGACCTGCTGGCCCGATAAATCGACCTTGAAATGACTCATAGCCACAGCCTGCGAGTAATAGTGAGAGAGTTAAGGCAATAAGTAATGCTTGTTTCATTAAGTTAGAATTCCTTCGTGGGGACAAATAATGCTGCGGATGAGGATACCTTGAAAACAGTTTGTTTCAAAACCTGAATCATCTGCTTAGGGCTGGTTTATCTCTCCTCCTCCTTCTGTTGTGATTTGAAAAATTGTTAACCAAGGAACAAGAAGATCAAAGAGAAAATGATAAAAAAGATGAATAACGATTTAATTAAAATAAAATACTTTCAAAAGAAGTCTCACCTTATTTATATAAAAACACAGGATTGGTAAATTGGATTTTTGATCTCTTATCCAGGACCTCCTAAGCTTATTTCTTCAGTCTGTGCATATAAATTGATTGCCGATCTGGTTCTATGTAAATATAAAGGGATTATTAAGTTCTGCTTATCTTTAACCTGCACCGATAGCGGTGCAGGTTAAAGATAAGCAGACCCAAGAACATCAGGTTATTATCAATGGTTGTCACGTTTCAGATCTCCATTCTAAACCTGACCTGATGAATCTGAGAAAAAGGAGCTGGGATTGAAAGCACGTTTGCTTTTATGGATGATAGCGACGAGAAACAGCTTTGTTGCACTATTACCGCTCACATTTCTTCGTGTTATTGCCGAACTTATACTGAGTTTTCCCTGGCTTTATTATCAGCAGTCAATGGCTTATTGGCTCGGACCAGATTGGCGTGAACCATTAAGACAAATCATTGATAGTTCATTTACCCTGTTTGGTTTGTTACTGGCCGCTATCGTCTCGGCACAACTTGTTTTTCGTCTTCCAAGCTTAACCAGGCAGCGTCAAATCGCTCCGCCGTTGATGGTGGCGCTCAGCGCTGTTATTAACTATCTGATCATTACCGTTTTACTGCCAAATGTCTCACCAGTTGAATTCAGTGCTGAGATTATTCTTTTAGGTATTATCATCGGTTTACTCTCTGCCGAACTGATGCTTTGGGCAGCAAAACAATCTTATCTTGATTGGTTAAATCTGCCCGTTGACAGTGATACTACTTTTTACCATGCCATGCGCTTGAGTCCTGCGATTATTCTGAATGGGCTTGTCTTTTTTAGCACCGGCATGCTTTTGGCCACCACACCCGAATTGCCTGATGTAACCCGTTGGATTATTACTTGGGCACAATCCGATGGAAATGGCACCTGGATTTTGAGTACCTTTGTGGTACTGGTGAACCAGCTGTTCTGGTTTATTGGGCTTCATGGCAGTGTCTTTTTGCAAGGTGCTGCTGATGGTGCATTATTCGCGACCTCGACCGTTGCCGGATTTGAGTCCAATCTGGCATTACCAACCATGCTCAGTAATTTTGTGCTGATTGGCGGTTCAGGAGCCACATTAGGATTATTAATAGCCATTTTTATCGTCACCCGGCGAGGTTCACAGAATAAAATCGCAAAAATATCGATTATCCCTTCCCTGTTCAATATTAACGACATATTGATCTATGGCCTGCCAATTGTATTCAACCCGTTTTACCTGATCCCGTTTGTGCTTATTCCAGTGCTGCTGATGGTGATCTCTTTGCTGGCATTACAGTTTGGTTTTATCACTATTTATGAGAACGCTATCGTCAGTTGGACAACACCTCCGTTACTGTCTGGCTGGTTACTTACCGAATCATGGCGTGGGGTTGCCTTGCAAATCCTGTTAATCGCACTCAGCAGTGTGTGTTATATCCCCTTTGTCAGGAAAGCCGAAGAAAAGCGTCACCAAAAAGCCATGGAAGCATTTCAACTGACCACTGATACGATCATCAAAGTAGGAAACAGTAAACAAAAAATTGTCACCCGACAGGATAAAGTTGGCATGATTGCCCGGGATCTGGCTGTTGAAATGCAGAATGCCATTAAACAGAATGCCATGACCCTGGTATATCAACCCAAACATGACGGGGATGAGCATATTGTCGGAGTGGAGGCTCTGATCCGCTGGACGCATCCCAGATATGGTTTTATTTCCCCAGTAGTTATCATCACTGTCGCTGAAGATTGTGATGTGATACATCAGCTGGGACGGTGGGTTATCCAGCAAGCCTGCGCCTGTAAAGCACGCTGGAATGAAGCCGGATACAAATCATTAACCATGGCTGTCAATATTTCTCCGATACAGTTAACCGACAAGGAGCTACCCTTTTATATTTCAAAATATATCCAGGACTATGGAATTTCGGCCCAAGAACTCGAATTGGAAATCACAGAATCTTCTGAAATACCGGACACCAACCTGACTGATCTAATCTTGCAACAACTTGTCGATACCGGCGTAAATCTGGCTATGGATGATTTTGGCATGGGCTATTCTTCACTGTTATATATGCGTCGTTTTCAGGTGCATGCGATCAAAATAGATGGCTCTATCACCAGAGATGTCCTGATCAACTCAACCAACGCCGATATCGTCAGAACAATCTGTTCACTGGGACAGGCACAAAATGTACATGTGGTGGCGGAGTATGTTGAAACCAGTGAACAACGTGATGCACTGGCGGAAATGGGCTGTGATATCTTTCAGGGTTATTACCATAGCCAGCCGATAGCAGAAGCGGATTGTCTGAACTACTTTCAGACTCAGCTCGATAAGCCTGTGAAACAATTTGAACTAAATTACAAAACGTAACTAAGATGGATTTTTCACCTCTGTTTTATTCCCTCTTCAGCTTTTGGTCTTTCATACCCATTTTTATCGTTGTTGCCATTTTTAAATCCGCCTGGTTTAAAGGTTTATTCGGTGAATTTATCATCAATCTTTTTGCAAAATGGAAACTGGATAAGGAGGTTTATCATTTAATCAAGAATGTGACGTTACCAACCGAGGATGGAACAACTCAGATCGATCATATCATCGTGTCGGTGTATGGCGTATTTGTGGTGGAAACCAAAAACCTTCGGGGATGGATTTTTGGATCAGACAAGCAGAAAATGTGGACACAGCAAATCTACAAACATAAAAATAAATTTCAAAATCCGCTGCATCAAAATTACAAACACTGCAAAACACTCCAATCACTTTTAAGTCTGGAAGATAATCAGATACATTCAGTGATAGTGTTTATCGGTGAAAGTACGTTTAAAACTGAAATACCGGATAACGTAACATGCGGTATGGATTATATCCGCTACATCTTGTCCAAAACTGATGAAGTGTTAAATCCACTTCAGGTAATGGACATCACCCGTGCCATTGAGGCCGGACGCTTAACCCCTTCTTTTAAAACAAATCGTCAACATGTGCGTCATGTTCAAAGAATCATTACAAACAAAGAAAACCAGCATCTTTGCCCGAAATGTGGCAGTGAAATGATCTTAAGAGAAACAAAAAAAGGCGTTAATGCTGGCAAGCAGTTTTGGGGCTGTTCTGAATTTCCAAAATGCCGCTTGATGCTTCCCGTTAGCCAGGAAATCATTTAGTCATTGAGTCGTTGTACAATGGCAGTTTTATTTTCCAACTAACATTTCAAGGGAGCTTTCATGAAGATTCAAAGCCATTTTGCCGATCTTGATACACCAACCGGTATTATGCGTACTTACATTCACCGCCCGGTTGGCGAAGGCAGCTACCCTGTCATTTTGTTTTATTCCGAAATTTTCCAGCAAACCGGCCCGATTGAACGTGCTGCCAGATTAATGGCCAGCCACGGCTATGTGGTACTGGTCCCTGAAGTATTCCATGAATTGAATCCTATCGGCACGGTATTGAGCTATGACGATGCCGGTCGTGATAAAGGCAATGCCGATAAAGAAAACAAAGATGTGCAGGGCTATGACACTGATAACGAAGCGTTAATCAAGTATGCAAAACAACAATCTTGGTGTAACGGTCAGTTCGGCGCAATGGGTTATTGTATTGGTGGCCATCTGGCATTTCGTGCAGCCCTGCAACCTGAAGTCAAAGGCACTGCCTGTTTTTATGCCACCGATTTACATATCCAGAAAATCCCGAATAAACCGGGGCAACACAGCATGGAACGGCTGGCTGATATCAAAGGTGAGTTGCTGATGATCTGGGGCAAACAGGACAACCATGTTCCATCTGAAGGCCGCACCTTGATATACAGCAAATTGAATGAAACCGATATTCCTTTTACCTGGCATGAATTCAATGCCGAACATGCGTTTATGCGTGATGAAGGTGATGGCGGTCGATATGATGCTCAGACAGCACAGATTGGTTATCAACTGGCGCTAAATTTATTTAGTCGGACGCTGTGTTAAAGTCCGTGTTCCCACGCAGAAGCATGGGAACGAGTTTCAATGACAAAGCAGGCTCCCACGCTCTGCGTGGGAGCCTGTTTGAATCTGATTCCCCGACTTTCTGTGGAAAACACTTAACTGAGCTGTCCATCTAATGAATAATACAGCTAAATCGGTCTATACCCTGTTCAACTGGAATATTCTGATCCTGCCAACCGATGAAGAAATCTTTGTTGGTTTGTGCAATCGACCTGAAACTGTTCCACCGTTTGCGCCACCCGGTGCAGCAGATGATTTAATGCCTTTTATCCTGCAAAACAGTGGCGCCATATCGGAATTCAACGATAAAACTGGCGTGGGATTTGATCGTGATGGCAGTCGTTATGTTGTCTTGGGCAAAGCTTCAGATCCAACCAACATGATCCGTTTTAGTGTCAGGCAGATGATGAAGCCGGATGAGATTCGCTGGAAGTACGAGTTTATTGATTAGGTTTGCATTCCCACGCAAACGCATGGGGGTGAAACAGAACTAGCTCTCTCAAAATTCATTCGAGTAAAAGTGATTCAAATTCCAATTGGGCTATATTGTCCATTAGCCGCTTGTTGACACATTTGGAATAGATCCATATTACCTTTGGTTAAACATTCAGCAACCATAAGTTCCACTGGATTGCCACTCTTTCGAACCACATCAATTCTATTAGGTAAGCGGATATCCTCTTTTCCAAACTCATTATCAATCAGGTTGAGCTGATTAATGGCAGCGTCGAAGTCACCAGCCTGCAAATAAGTTATGTATTTTTGATAATAAATATGGTAACTGGCACTACCTGATTCCATCGCTATATCTAGATTTTTCAGGGCTGTTGGTATATCGCCTTGGGCTTTTCTTAATTCGAACATTGCTAACCGTG